>NZ_JBYLTX010000002.1:0-76761 GCF_058107125.1 Bombilactobacillus sp. ESL1202
ATAACAAACTTATTTAAATCAATATAGTTGAACAACTAATATAGTTGGATTTTCATAAAAAATTCCAAAACAGATTGCAAAAATAAAGTTCTCAAAGATACATTGCTAGTTGACGCTATTTAATTTATGTAATATAATTCGAATTGTGGAAAAAAGATATTACCAAAATAAGTTATCCACAGCTTTAAGTTTTCTCACTAATTTTAAATAAAAAAATAGCATCAAGAATTGGAGTTCTTGATGCTCACACGGAAAAATCTCTTCTAATTTTAAACAAAAATGATTGGCTAAATCATATCTGCTTCTTTACAAAAACTATTATAGGATTTTTGTAAGTCTTTGTCAAACAATTTTGAACTATTTAAAATATTAGAATACAATATTTAACACCGTGTGAGCTACGCTAAAACGGAGGCTCAACATGTCAACTTTATATAAAGTTATAGATTTTAAAGAATATAACAACGTAACTACGCCGAAGTGTGTTTATCTGAGAGAAGGTATATATCAAGACCTGCTTGATACAGATGCTGCATACCTATTCGGCGTTTTTTTAGATAGGTTATCTTGTTCTATTCATAATAATTGGTTAGACAAAAATGGCAATCCTTATTTAATTTACACTAACGATCAACTTCACGAAAAATTAAAGTGGAGTATTGGCAAAATAGTTCGCGTAAAACAAAAGTTAGTTAACGCTGGATTACTGATTATGAAAAACACCCAAAAAGCCAATCGTCTATATCTATTAAAACCAATTGATCACAATATTCAGGATGTCACAAAAAAAGAAATGACTCCAGAAAAAAACGAAAATGTAAATACTACAGATACAGATGATCAGTTAATGAAAAAAGTTATCCACAGAAAAGAAAGCATGCGTAATTTCCACAATTCAAAAATTGAATTCTGCACAATTCAAAATTTGAACACTAGTGTTTTAGGTTTTAGTGATGGGGTTGAGGATTTAGGATATAATACAACAATCAACCAGCATTCATACGATATGAAAACAAATACCGATGATGAAAATAGAAGTTTATTTAACTGTATCTTTCAATTTCATCAATACTTTAATTTCTGGCCAACAAAATGGCAGGGTAGGTCATTGAATATTTGGATGAAAATTATAGGTGAGTTTGAACTAAGAAAAATTTTACAAGAAACATCATTAAGAAATGTAAGGCAGCCACTTAGATACATTAGTCAAATAGTTAACAACTATTTGATAGAAAAAGAGTCAAAAGAAAAAATAAAAAATGATCAAGAATTAAATAATTATGCAGAAAAATTAGACGATGCCCAAGTTCTCACGGAAAAAGCCCAAAAACTTAATCCAATTGACTTCTTGGTATATATTAAAGGATTTAGGAATCAACCAGTCGAAAATTACGAAATAAACGTTGTTAATCGTCTAGTAAGTCTAAATATATTTGATGCATCAGTAATTAATATGCTGGTAAACCATGTTTCACTTCAAACTGGAGGCCAATTATCATTTCAATTAATTGAGACAATCGCTAATAATTGGATTCAAGAAGGCGTTAAAACAGTTAATGATGCACTAGCTGTTATGAAATACGGCAGTATTCAAAAAACTTTATATTAATTAGTGACGTTAAAAAACTAAAAAGGAGATTATTAAATCAATGAAAATTGATATTGATTTAGGTACCGTACAAAAACAATTAAACTATCTTAGAAGCGGAGTAAGTAGTGAACCTGTGAATGCCACTAAGATGCTTAGAGCCAATATTTTAGACAGTATTAGTGACAAAATAAAATTTGCAATAAGAAACTGTTATAATCCAAAATTATCATTTGAGATACCCAAAGTTGAGGTTCCATGTTATGTAGCAAATACCTTGGTTTCGATCACTGATGGTAATATGACTTTGGAAAAATTAGTTAAAAGCATAGTCTCTGATTTTGATGAAAACTCTGACAACAGTGATGAAGCAAATACTGTTTTATGGGCCAAAGACAATGGAATATTGACTCTTTTTAATGCATATCAATTCGGTTGGACCATAAAAAAAGATCCTAATCCACAGTATTACATTCACTTCAAAAAAGAGTCGGGATGTGCTTATTTGCAGACTGATCCAAATACACTTAGTAATGCTGCTGAATGGGAATTTGGAAGTAATGAACAAATAGATGACTCTTATAAAAATAAATTTACTATGTCAGAAATAGAAAATAATTTTCCACAATTTAAGCAATTTGCCGAATTAGTAAATTGAAATAAGCTTGTATATTGCCACGTCAAACGCATCAAAATTTTACTGACTGAAGCTGAATAATCTGTTATTCTATACTCACTTAAGACAGTGAGGACTTGACTTATTCATGAATGATTTTAGCAACTATATTAAGCCTAATATCACCATTCCATGAAGATCCATGAAGATCGAAATAAAAAAGTGGTGCAAAACCGTCATTTTTATTTTGAAAAATATAAAGTTCAAGCAAAAACGAATCAGCATGCGGCGACACCGATTACAAATAACTATGCAAACACCAAAAGTATTTTGCCCAAGTAGTTGATTTATTTCAAACAGCATTGGCAAGGAATAATCAATAAGCGAACTTTTTATGTTTTAATGCGTTTGACGTGGCATATTGGATGATAATAGCTAAACTAATGTCACTTTTATGGTACAATAGAAAATGTATTGATTTAAACTTCAAATATATTATATTGAACAATAAAAAGGGCATTAATCCAATAATATTGGTTGTGTCTTTTTTGTTAAAATATGTTATCATATAATTATACAAAAAAGAACCGATATTAAGTGAATAATATCAGTTCTATAAGGCCGCTAAGTGTGGCTATTTATTATTTAGGAAAGCCATCTCAGCTGTTAGCTAAGATGGCTATTTTGCGTTCTTTTTGATATATTCAAGAACCCGCATTACTGCATCAAATATAGCTTTGATGACAGTAATGATAAGCTCAAGAATCTCAAATGGAGACACTTTACTACTCCTTTCTGTAGGATCTGGGTTTACAGTTATTACACCATAAGCACCACTCCCTTTCCAGGAATAGCCACCGCCTTAGCATTTAAGCCTTATGTAAAAGAAAAAGAACGCTCTTAATTAGCGTTCTCTATATACTTGATTATAGTTATCTTGTTCTTCTAAAGAATAGCTATTCAAGTCATTATTTTCAACTGTATAGTCTGTGTTCATGACTTTCATTCCTTTCTACACTCTTTTTTTATAGTTAGTATGGGTAGGATAAATATCCATTAATACTATTACCTACAAATTTGGTTAATTCGCCTGAGTAAATTAAGTCTCTAATCATTTTTTTCGTGTCTATATATTTTTCAAAAGTTTCTTTATCTTCAAGTGATTTCCAAGTAAACATTTGATTGTATACTTCAAAATCATCATCATAGTAGTAAACATTATCAATATTATCCATTAATACTAATTCATTTAATTCAACGTTATTCTTCATTTTGATTACCTCTTTAATATTTTATTGTTACACATTTGTTTTGGCGGAGCTTGCTCCGCAAGGTTTCTTTGGTGATATAATTAATTGTAAAGGGATAGGAGGTATTTTGATGAAACCAGAATTTAATAATCAGTATGATTTTGATAGCGAAGATGATGATCAACCTAATTGGATGAGGGAAAGAGACGTTTTGGATGCTTACGAGGATCAATGAGGATCAATAAATCTTGTACTTGTAATAGAGAGCATATAAAAAAGGCAGCTGATTAAATTCAAGCTGTCTTTTATTTTGACTAAAATAGATTTTTGAGAAAGTCTAAAACCAAACTCCAGGAACTTTCTTTTGCTGTTGATGTGTTTGGCAGTGCATCACCATCTTGATTGTTGCTATTACCATCCATACCAGCTCCTTGACCATCACCATCATAAATAAGAATAACTCTGTTAGTGTGGGATCCGGAATACTTTAATTGATCTTGATACGGTTGTAATGCCTGTTCTATTGATCCTGAATCTTCATTGTCCGTGTTATCTGTTTCATTACTTGATGAATTAGAACTTTGACCGTTACTTGAACTAGAACTGTTAGAATCTTGGTTTTGTGAACTATTAGTGTCATCACTGCCTGTAGAACCCGACTCAATGTCAGGCTTAGTAGCATTATCTGGACTATTATCGGTGGAATCATAGTCTACGCTTTTTGAGTTAACGCCATTAGCAGGTGTGGTAGAAGAACTGTCTGAGCTATTTGAATTTCCATTTGAATCCGTATTACTGTAACCACTACCGTTACTGTTGTCTTGACTTGAAGTGTTTGAATTATCTGTAGACGTTGGATTTCCATTGTCATCAAAATTAAGAATTTTCTGACCGTTTATTTCAACAGATTTTAGTTTATAGGTTGAACCGTTATTTGTTGTGATAGTTTTATTTTGCTTGATTGTTTGGGCAAGCTGATTATCGTAACTATCCTGTTCGCCGGTTAGTGTAATATCATTTTTTAAAGTTGTATTGTGTGTGTCTTGGAAAGAAACCACCATGTCAGCCGGATTTTTGTATTTGCTTGTCGCATTTCCAGTAGTTGCTGAATCGGTATCAGAAGTCGTTGCTTGATCGTTATTTGGATCAATTCCTGATGTTTTACTATTAGCATCTTCACTAAAAGTTTTATCTCCCTTAAACGAATCGCTATCTTTTACAGGAGAATAGACCTTACTGTTATAAGTTTCAGTACCGTCTTTTAGCGAATATGTATAGCCTTCGCGGGTAACAGTTTCGTTTCCTTTATTTCTCTGAATTTGATATTTATTTAAAGTTTTCTGATCTACGTTATTAAAATTAACAACTAACCCGTCAGCAAAAAAAGCGATGTTATTAGTGATCACAGTCCCATCTCGGAAAGTTTTTTCACCATCGTAACTAATGTGAACATCAGCTTTACCAGGCTGTTTTAAGACATCATTACTTAAAATAGAGCCGTCTTTAAAATAAGTAGTATTGCCAATGGTGGCAAAGCCACGATTAGTAAACTTAGCAGATTTACCATTAATTGAAACATTATTGTTAGAAATAATAGCTCCATCAGAATATTTACTGCTAAAACTAGCAGCATTTTTTGGCTTAAAAGCTAAATTATCAGTATGTGTTGATGCTGAACTCTTACTAGCAAAACTAGTAGCTTGGACAGTATTTAGCTGGTTAACTATCGGCATACCTAGTAATGTTAAAGAACAAATAGATGCGTTGATTAATCTAGATTTCATTGCTTTATCCTCCATTCTTAATTAAACAATCATGTGAATTATATCATCGAAAGGGGATCATTGGATTAAGCTGTCAAAATTACTTATTGGTTTCCCAAATTTTTGGGAAATTACCGTTTGTTTTGCAATTTTCTGTGTTAGAATAGTTTTAATTAGATTTTAAATTTGTTAAAAAGAGAAAAGTCTTAATTAACTAGATTGTGAATTTATTAAATTCGTAACTAAAATAAGAAATAAGAAAAGTGGTTAATATGAAAATAGTACTTAATTTTTTGAGTGATAGATGGTTTGATTTTTGGTATTGGCTGACAGATTTGGTTTTGGACCTTTCTACAAGAACTAAGATAATTTTGATAATTTTAGTTGGATTTTTGTTAGTAATCGGAAATCTATTATACTTTGGGTCTAATACACATAAATCAAAACTGTACGATAAGCAACAGATTACTTCAGTTTCTAAAATACAACCAAGTAGTTATCCACCTAATGGCCAATTTACATATAACTTGAATACAACTAGACCTGGATTTGATCAGCTATTACAAAATAGTAAAAATAATTCCAATCTAAGTTATCGTGGTCAAATAGCAATCCCAGATCTAAAAATTTGGCAACCAGTTTACGAAGGTATGTCAGATCAATCTATTTCTAGTGGACTAGGAACTATGAAGGGTGGCCAACGTTTTGGTCAAGGAAATTACTCTATTTTTGGCCATAATTATCGTAGTGTTAAATTTGGGAAAAGACTGTTACTAACTAATTTACAATCCAAAGTAGGATTATCCGGAATTCCAGATAGGTCCTTAATTGATTTGAAAATAAATCGAGATATATATGCTTACGACGGTGTTAACGTTACAACATATAAAGTTAATAGTGTTGATGTTAAAGACGCTGGAGAACTCTCAAGCATTGTGAGTGATATGAATGAACATAGCAAGGCTATGCTTACATTAGTCACAGAATATGTGCAAACAGACAATTCGACACAGAATCCCTCTAAGAAAAGGATCGTAATTACAGCCAATCAAACTAGTTCTGTAGCAAAGGCCCAATTCAAACATTTGAAATATTTTAAAGGAGTTAATTAAATAATTATGCGTGATTACAATTTTTTACTCGACAATAAATCTTATCGCAGTGTTCAACTTACTGTAACAAATTTAGTAAAAAGCATTCAGGATCAAAGTCGAAGGTTTAATGATCGCGGAACTGATGTAGTAGTTTATCAAACAGGGTTAAAAAAGGTATTAAATTTAATAGCTCCACTTTCCACTCATGTTCAAGTTCACGTTCATGCTAGTAAATCTTTAGATGTTCCTATTTTTGAGATAGCTCTAGGTGTTAATTCTAAAATTACAACTATTAATCAAGTGATTTATCAAATCAAGCAAAATCAAGGTATAGATGAATTTAAAGCCAAGTTTAAGAAGATAATTAATTGGCTAGATTCAAAGGGGCTATATGAAGTTGATTATTTTGATGGTAAACAGTTTGATGGATTTAAAATCAAAATAACGCATTTAACATGGGAAGATACTAATCCGTTTGCTAAAAAAAATAAAAAGCAAACTTATCAATTGCAAGGAGTTTATCCTTATGTTTCGAATGCGGATGTTTTAAACCAAACTTTGAAGAATTTAAATAACGTAGATAAGGATATTAAATTTAAGGAAGTTGTATTAACTCCAAAATCTTCTATGATTGCAGCTAATGCATTAAAGCAAGAATTAATTACATTGCAACATGATCTAGGAGATGATTATCAGCTATCATTACCAGACGCTAAGGATTCTTTAACTTGGTTTTTCTTGCTTCACTGTGTTTTTCCGCAATTAAGAACACCCGGCTTCTATTTACATCCTAATTTTACCCCTGTAATTTCAACTATCAGTATTCCAGCTGCTGAGCAGATGATGGCTTTATTGACAAACAATGAAAGTACTGTTTTTGAAGTTTATGAAAATAGTACTTTTCAACGTGTTGAAGCTGATGATTTATTACAGCATATTGTGAAAAATGGGCACAATATTTTAAGACATATTCCAATTTTGGCGTTAAAACCATATTCTGTTAATTATTTGCAAGAAACTGTTTCATTTGAACAAAGGGAGATCAATTTAAATAGCAAAAAAGAATTAGTTTTTAAAGAAGTCAAGCATAATCCAGATTCAATTTTAGTGGATATTGTTTTTCCCAAACCAACGAAAAAGCAATCAATTGAAATTTTGCACAATATTTCCAAATCATTGAAAAAATAGATGTAAGTTTACAAATAATAAAGGGGTTAAATTTGTGTTTAATAATAGTTTAAGTATTTATAACACGAATATTTTAAAAGCACATAATCAAATTTTGGATTTATTGAATAAAGTAAATTCTTACTTAGTTAATCAGAGTTTAACAAGTTTAGACTCAGCTTACTTTAATGACTTCGTAGAAGCAGTTGCGCCTATAAGTAGTAACGTGACGTTTGTGTTAGAAAATTCGTATTTACAAATTAACTTGGGCGAAAATTCTAAAATTAAGACCGTTAATGATTTGATTGAGAATATTAGATCACAGCAGCTGGTCAGTATTATGAAAAGAAAGTTTAGCTTATATTTGAAGTGGCTAGAACAGTATAAAAATGATCCAATTTATATTTTAAATAATAAGAAATATAGGGATTATTTCAGCTTTAATTTGGACTATATTCACGTTCAAGTCATTTTTAATTCGTCTGAAAAAGTTGGTACTTGGAACCACTTAACTATTCAAGAAATAGCTAGTAACTTAAAAAGTGATGCTGATTTTTTGAATAATAATGATCCTAAGCATCGATATATCGAATACGTAAGCTCAATTAAATCAATGTTAAAAGCATTTGATTGGCTCAAAAATCAGCTGTACTACCTTGACAAACAATCGGACTTCATCTTTTCCTTACCATCACCCAATAATGAAGTAGGTTGGAAGTTATTATTTCAACTCATAAATTCTAGCTATCGACAACGTTCTATCGTTTTAGCTTCGAAAGATTATGTGCCACTAATAGTGGATTTAGATTCAGTTCAAACCATGATCAACAAATTAAATGATGACAATTTAATTTGGGAAGAATATCTTGATGGCAAATTTAAAACTATTAAAGCATCAGAGATTTTAGATTCTTTGGGTGATTGCTGTAATAATAATCAACATATTGATGTTGGTTTAATAGAAAGATTTGCTGGATATTTTGAAAGCCAGTACGTGCATGTTGAGTTAGAAAATGGTCAAAGTTTGAGCATAGATGAGTTACATTACTCATTTTGATTTGGGAAAAGCTAATATTGAAAGAAGTTGTTGATGATGTTAAGTAAGCAGAACAAAAAATTTATTAAAAATACTGTGATTTCGATTCGAAAAGATTACTTAGATATTTCTAAGATAATAGAAAACAATGATTTTGATCGTTTATCATTAGAGCAAACGATACTTGATGCTGAGTTAAAATCTGAAGACTTAAGAAATGTTTTAATTCCTGAACGATTGGGTGGAGATTATTCCCTAATGCCTGAAGGAACAACAGTTGACTTTAATGACAAGGATTTATATTAATTCATAAATGGCCAATGAATAAATAAAGGAGATCATTTAATGCTTACCACTATTCTGCAAGAATGTTGCCCAAGGAGTATGGAGATAACCTAAAGAGAAAGGGTAAAAGGTGATTTAATAAATGACAATCCATAGTATAAAAATCTATCCCGAAGATTTTACTGACATAATTAAAGGATATAAAACTGTCGAAATATTTAAAAATGATCGTGATTTTAGAGTGGGAGATCGTTTGATTTTACGAGAGTCGAGCCCTATAACTCACGAATGTACAGGTCAGTCAATTTGTGTTTCAGTGTCACATGTAACCAAAATTAAAAAGAGTTCTAAATTCATTATTTTAGGTTTTAAGAAAATAGAGGAGTTGTATAAATGAATAATGTATATGTATTAATGAATATCCAAATGCCAGATTCTTTACGGCAGCAATTAGAGATCATTTCAAAAAATCAAAAAATGAGCATGGACAATTTAATCGTTCAAATGCTTCAAGAATCCATGGAGGATAATTAAAATGAATCCAATGTTGGTTCAACTGGAAGATGGTAATAATTATGTAAATATTCAACAAGTGACAACAATTACTCCAAGAACTCCAAATTGCTCAGTAAAACGTCTACGGGAATGTACAACCACTGATGGAGATATCATGCTGTTAACAGAAGAAGATAAAAGATTACTTGTTGAAGCCATGGGAGTCTACAAAAGTGTAATAGAATAGAAACCTAACTAATAGTATTTATATTAATATTTTAAATGGTAGTACGGTTCGGTCAAGAGCCTTAGAAAAGGAATTAAGAGTATTGGATTGCTGTTATGTGTTTATTATTGCTTGTCTGCTCTATGGCAATAATAATCAAGTTTTTATGATATTAAATGGTTATAAAACAAATTTAATTGTAGAGGGTTAAACTTTATGGATAGAATAGATTTTATTGGCTTTGCACTATGCTTATTATTTGTTTTTATGTCCCTATGTTTCTCAAAAAAGCGACAATCATTAGGTACTAGTGCATTAATGTTGATTAACATTACGAGGAGTTTGGGAACCTTGTTTTTGCTTTTGACGTTAATTCGCATAGCCAAGGAGTGAAAGTATTATTAGGGTATTGGTGGATGGGTGGATGCTGGGTTCTATAGCAGCTGGTATGATTATTGGCTTTTGTGGAATTTTTAATTAATTGCGATGCGATTAAAAATAACTTTAAAATGAGCATAAATATGTTTAATCAGAAACTTGGAGTGATATTAATGAGAGAAAAACATAGCGTGGTATTAAGTACTGAGCAATTATTGGCTAGTTTTATTTATTTAGAAAATCAAATTTTACTACGAAATTTGGATACAGGTGAAGATGATAAAGAAGTAAAGTCGCTCTACAATGCCGCAACAGTTATCGTTTACGATATTTTGAGTGAATTTGTGAAAGAATTTGACGGTAGTGATGAACAAGTTGAAATTGAATTTAGTTCTCCTGTCCCTGGCCAATCAAAAACTGAAAGTTTAATAGATTTAATAAATTCATTTAATGCTAAACCAGTGGAAAGGAATAAAAAAGATCATGAATAATAATAGTATTTTTCCGAGTAAATATTCAAAAAGGTTTGATGTATTGCCAAAAAAAGAATTAATTGATTTTTTGAATGATAAAGGAATTTCTGTCTGTGAAACGCGAAAAACGAAATTTCAAGTGGAAATATTGATGCTATTCTGTCAAATAATTGACCGTTTTGAACTTTTGATGAATCAATTTTCTAAAACTGGAATAAAATTTAAATTGGAAGTGGTTTGTAAGAGTAAATGCTATATATCTTATGATGACAAATTTCATGATAATAAATATATAGAAAAATTTACTCCTAGCGTTAAAAATAATTCCGTTTCAATTCAAGTAAATGTTACATGCCAAGACATAGAAGTTCTTCAGGAACAGGCAACCATTCAATCCAAAAAACATTTGCTCAGTAACAATCCTGATGCTAATCATTTTTTGCTATTTGGTTTCTTTCTAGCATTTGATTATTCTTGGAGTAACTCTAAACATGAAAATATTTCTCATTATATGTTTGAGAAGTTCAAACGTTCTTATGGATTAAATCCTTCTATTTTTGGAAGTTCTTTCAGTAATATCAGCAAAAACAATTACGATTTACAAAGTAAATTGTTTGCAGCCATTTTAACAGAAGCATATGGAGAGGTTCCTAGAAAAGAAGCACTTGATTTTAGAGATTGTTTTGAGGATTATCTGGTTAAAAATAACATGGTTCATGGTTAAAAATTGTGATTCATGTCGAGGATATTATAAATGAATAAAATAATAAGACAGATAAAAAGAAAAGATTGGTCTGATTTATTACTTGAACTGCGTCATTTTTTATTTAAGTTAATCTGTAAACTAATTGGAATTTCAGCTATTATTTTATCAGTAATGATTGCCTTTTTCTTACTGATAAAAATTACATTTACAGGATCGGTACCTACAACTTTTCATAGTTTAATGGTTCAGATATTCATTTCACTGATTAAATATTTTGCTTTTTTACCAATTTTGGGTGTTTTAATTTTAGTTATAGGAATAATTGTTTGCTGGATGCAAAGTTTATATGAGGATTACTAAAATAAAAAAGACCACATCTTCGATTGATGTGATCTTTTCTCGCGGTGGTCCCCGTAGAGATTCCACAGCTCATAATTACATTGTAATTAAATGTTTGATTTGGGTCAATTATTATGAATTTCTATATAACTAGAAGTTTGCGCTTACTTTAGTTTTCTGTTTTTTATTTTTAACTCTCTCGGCATAGTTCCAGACTTGACGTAGACAGTGGGGAAGTTGTAGGATTCGAGTAGTATTGGATTGTTAGGAGGAAAACTTAAAATGCAAATTACCAAGGATCAAGAGAAGCAAATTGAAGAGTGGACTTGGGCAACAGATCAAATTATTGACTACATGTTCAATGGTTTGAGTGAACTGAAGAAAAATTCGGATGATGAAGAAAAAGTAGATCACACTATTTATTTTGATAAACGACCAAATGGTCGCTATAAAGATTTACTTGAACTTGATGAACAGCAAACTAGTCCGTTTGTCATATTTTATAATTCGGATTTTGATAATTTGGCAGTTAAATGTTCTTTAACGGTATCTGGTATGATTTATGGATCATGGTTTGAAAACAATTCATTGAAAGGGCATTCATTGCCTGAGATTGAATTTCATCAAACTAAAGAGCATCAACTTAAGGATTATATTGAGAACGGATTTTTTGGTTTTCCAACTGAAAAAGAGGGGAGCTTACTAAAAATTATCAATCCTAACATTGTTGACACATAAGGATTTATAAGACTTTTTATGGTATAATAGAAACAGTAAAGTTAAATGCTAAGGCGGTGGTTATTCCTGGAAAGGGAGTGGTGCTTATGGTGTAAAAACTGTAAACCCAGATCCTACAGAAAGGATTAGCAAGGTGTCAGTATCAGACGCTCTTCAATTAATGCTAACATTCGGTATGTTTATCATGGCGTTGTTATCATATATTGATAAGCATAATGATCGTTGATACAAAAAAATAGCTGTCCTTAGCCGTGCCAGGCTAGATAGCTATTTGAATATATTATAAAAAATTTGAATAGTCACCGCTTTGGCAACTTTACAAAAGGGTCAGTGTTTCGAGCGCTGACTCTTTTTCAATACCAATGATAACACATTACATATAATGTTGCTAATAAGAAGTTATATTTTTAAAATTAAAAATCACTAAAACCATTGATACATAAGGACTTGTAACGCTTTTTATGATATAATAGAAACAGTAAAGCAAATGCTAAGGCGGTGGCTATTCCTGGAAAGGGAGTGGTGCTTATGGTGTAATAACTGTAAACCCAGATCCTACAGAAAGGATTAGCAAGGTGTCAGTATCAGACGCTCTTCAATTAATGCTAACATTCGGTATGTTTATCATAGCGTTGTTATCATATATTGATCAGCATAATGATCGTTGATACAAAAAAATAGCTGTCTTAGCCTTGCAGGGCTGATAGCTATTTTCAAATGATTTAAATTTAGAATAGTTACCGCTTTGGCAACTTTACTAAAGGATCGGTGTTTACGCGCTGATCCTTTTTCAATACCAATGATAACACATTACATATAATGTTGCTAATAAGAAGTTATATTTTTAAAATTAAAAATCACTAAAACCGTTGATACATAAGGACTTGTAACGCTTTTTATGATATAATAGAAACAGTAAAGTTAAATGCTAAGGCGGTGGCTATTCCTGGAAAGGGAGTGGTGCTTATGGTGTAAAAACTGTAATTCCAGATCCTAAAGAAAGGATTAGCCAATTGAAACTACTAGCCATTGCTTACTTTGTTAACAGTTTTGTTAATGGAGTACGTACGGTTGTAGAAATTGTCAAGTTGAAAAACAAGACAAAAAAATAATCGCCTTAGCCGAGCAGAGCTAGCGATTATTTAAAAAATATTTAATAATGAATAGTCGCTGTCTTAGCAACTTTACTAAAGGATCGGTGTTTACGCGCTGATCCTTTTTCAATACCAATGATAACACATAAATTGAAACTATGCTATACTGAACGTGTTTTAAAGATTTAGCAATAGAAAAACTCCGTATCACTAATGTCGTAATGTTCGCCTGTTTTTGTACCCTTAAAGATTTAGCAATAGAAAAACACGAAGATACTGGAAAAGTGGTTCAAGAGTTTTTGTACCCTTAAAGATTTAGCAATAGAAAAACCTCAAAAGACTCTGATTAAAAAAATCAGGGTCTTTTTCACTATGACTAAAAATATGCTAATATCATATTAGCACTGTTTTTTACAAAACAAACGGTAAATTTACTAAAAATTTAGTGGTTCCGAACTAAATTAGGTTATTTTCAGTTTAATTGTTTTTTTTGAGAAAAAAGTAGTTAAAATTAAAAGTGGGATTGAGGTTGACTATGGATACTTTAAGAAATTTAATTGATTGGTTACTTGATTTGAAAGATTCTTTGATAGATTGGTGGGAGAGTAGAAGTCTCAAATGGAAGCTTAGTTCTGGTAGTGCAGTTTTAGTAGCTGCTATTGGTTTAGGTGCTATTTGGTACTATTCTCCAAGCCACCAAAGTTCAAAAGCCGTTAAGGACCAAGCAGTTTTAGTTAAAAATCAAAAGATACATGATCAATCTCCCAAAATTTCCAAGAAGCGAACTTTTAAATACGATTCAAAGGTGGCAGTACCAGACTTTAGTACTCTTCTGGAACAGCGGAAAAATGGTCAATCTAATCTTGTTTTACGGGCCGAGTTGGCAATTCCAAAGTTGAAGATTGATTTGCCAGTATTTGAAGGTATTAGTCAAAGTACGCTATCTTGGGGCGGAGGTACAGCAAAATATGGTCAAAAATTAGGTCAAAAAAATTTCGCGATTGAAGCACATAACTATATCAAATTGAGCTATGCCAAAAATTGGTTTCTTTCTAATTTGCAGACTAAACTAGCACCTGCTGGTTTGGTGAAACCGGGTATGGCAAACCAATACATAGCTGCTAAAAAAGGCACGCTAATATACGTTAGAGATTCGAAAAGAGTCTACATATTTAAGGTTTTAGAAAGTCAAATTCGAAACGTTAAGAACCCTTTGGCTGCTGATCTTTTAGACGATCAAAGAGTTTTAACAGAAACCAAGGATCAGAGACCATTAATTACTTTAGCTACTTGTTTTGAGCAAAAAGGTGTTTTGCATCCAATTCAAAGAATAGTAGTTACTGGTCAGTTGGTTAAAACACGGGCGATTAGTCAATTTGGTAAAAAAGGTGTGTTCAATCTCAAAAATTAGTCAAAGGAGATTGAATTTTGAAAAATCATAAAATTAAAAATAAATTAGTCCATTCGGCTTTGGCGTCAACTGTTGTTCTAGGTGTAATCCCGTTTTCAAATCTTTCTAATGTTCAAGCAGATAATTCGGATTACAACTTGGCTACAAATACGGGGGACGATTATGTCTACAATATTCCAGACGTTTGGACTGATTCAACAGATGAATTGCCATCAGGTTTTGGTACAGGAAAATATAACGTTAGCATACCAATGAATGAGTTTCCTGTTTACGGGTCCATGTATGGCGAACCTTTAGTTCACACGACTTTTAATGCGGATCACCGTATTGCGTGGTGTCTTGATTACAATAAGCTAACACCGGATTCGACCACTTACACGACGGAGAAGCAGGATACTGGAGATAATATGTACCACGTATTGGTCAACGGCTATCCATTTAAATCATTGGAAATGTTAGGTTTGGATAATATGGCTGAAGGTTTAGCAGCTACCCAGGAAGCAATTTGGGATCAGTCACATAATACCAATTTTAACCTGTCTGATGTCGACTACACGGATTCCAATACTTTGGGTATGGGAAAGCCCTCGCAACTATTCGAACGGCAAAAAGTTAAAGCAGCTGCTGAAACTATTTTAGATCAAGCGCAACACGATACTCGTTCGCAGCAAAAGCCAACTATTCAAGTTGACTCTGAAGCACCGGAAATTCCAACTAATATTACTTCGGGATCCAGTGGAAGCTCCACTGGTCACGATAATAATGGTTATTGGACCACTACATCAGATCCTCAAAATCAAGGTGCTATTGATCCTGACGGGAATATAGTTTACAAATTTAAACCTTCCATTACTAATGGATACAAAGCTGTTGATTCAGTTTTTGACACCATTACAGGTCCAAAAGGAATGGTTGTTCAACAGGGCAATCGAACGGTTCGACCAGGAGACGTTTGCCAAATGGACGTACCTTACACGGTCACTATTCCAGCATCGGCAACTAAGGCTGAACGTGAGCAAGGGTTTAATATTACTATTAAATCTGCAACCAATGGGTGGTTAAGAGCTAATGGCTATGTAAACTCTGATAACAAGCAAAATACTGTGGTTCAAAATACGGGGAAATCAAGCCTTTACAAGCCGCAAACACCTCCATCGCCACCTATTAAAATCCAAATGACTCTCGGTTCGATTAAATTGCACAAAGCCGGTGAGGCAAATGAGTCCTTAGCTGGCAACGTGTTTGACCTGATTGACGAGGATACGGGTAAGGTTGTTCAAGAAGGCAAGACTGACAAAGATGGGAACATCACCTTTGATAAGTTGCCGCACGGCAATTACATCATCCGCGAGATTAACTCGGATGTTGACCACGACCTGAATATGAATGATCAGCACGTTACTTTGAGCGATGATGAGATTGAGAATGCTAGTTACCCAACGGTTAATTTCAAAAATACGGAAATCAAAGATAAGCCAATTTTGAGATCCTTTGCCACTGAGCAGGAAAATGATGCTACAGGGACACATGGTTCCCGACTGGTTGATGCTAAATATGAGGATTTGCAAGATGAGATTCTCTGCGATAACTTGGATCAGCACCATTCTTACAAATTAGTTGATACACTTTACGACCGGTCCACTAATCAACCTTTGAAGTTGAAAGATGGTTCTATTGCTCAAGAGTCTCAAACATTTACTGCTAAGGATCCTGCCCCGGATAAGGGACATGATCGAGGCTACTTTAAAGTTACATTGAAGTATCCGCAAGTCGATTTACACGGTTTGCAAGGCAAGAATATTTACGCCAAAGCTGATATTTACCGAGTGGCCAATGATCAAGTGCCGACTCACGACGGAGACTTACTGGCTACTGAAGATTCGACTAATGATGCTAACCAAACATTGCATGTTCAAAAACCAGTAATTAATACCGTGGCTACAGCTGATCCTGATGGTACATCTAGAACTGACGGTAAAATTCCAAACGGCAACAAAGTTACTAATCCATATTCCAAGACTAAAATTAATGATTGGGCTAATGTGTCTAATTTGGTCAAGGGCCATCGGTATATTGCTCATTTGAAAGTGATGACCAAAGATCCTAAGACGGGAGAAACTGTTCCGTACGCCAATCCAGCAACAAATAAAGCAGTTACGACTACTAAGACCTTTACAGCTACAGGCGTAAGTCAAAATATCTCTACTGATTTTCCGGAATTTTCGACCGTGGATAATCAGGGTAAAAACTTAACTGTTTTTTACGATGTTGCACCGGCGGATGAAGATTCCGATCACTTGGGAGAACATTACGACATTAGTGATACGGACGAGACTATTCGGGTAACCACGCCAGTTTTGCATACCGCTGCTTTAATCGATGGTGACCATTCTTCTAATCCGTCCAAGACTTCTAGCTTAAAGGACCGAGTTAAAGTTGATGATGTGGCACCTAATCAACCATTAGAGCTAGGAGCTATTGCTTCTAATGAGAAATCTAAGGCAATTACGTTAAGTAAAGATGGTAAGAAGTATTGGTTAATGGGCAAGGTTGAATTTACACCAACGGCTTCTTCAACTGTTCAAGATGTGCCACTAGAAATGGTTAATGCTACTGCAGCTACTACTAATGGGAACAGTGGTTCGCCAACCACTGGTTCGGGGACAGATAACACTGGTGATGTCACTGACGTTAATATTGAAAAGCCAGCTGTTCGTCAAAAAATGAATGGCTTGAAAGCTCAAAAAGTGGAAAAGATTTACAAAACACCCGAAACAGCAGCTGCTGATGCTACGGGTTCAGATTTGAAAAATCCGTACATGATCGACACCACTTCAATTGCTGGCCAAAATATGACGTTATTTGAAGATTTGTGGGAGAATCCCGACCAGCCAATGGCATCACATGCTGATGTAAATGACCAAGGTCAAACGGTAACAGTTACTAAACCAATTCTGCATACGGAAGCTCTTTTAAACGACCACCACACGTCTAATCCAGGTTCTAAATCGCACTTGGCTGACAAAGTCAGTTACGAAAATGTGGCAGTGGGTCATCCGGTTGATATGGACGCTTTAATGGTCGACCCTTCTACTGGAAATTCCATCGTGATTTTTGAAGGCAAAAACAAAGAAAAAGCTTGGAACTTGATGGGGAAGACCAAATTTTATCCGGCTGCTGCCAAAGGTGAAGTAACTGTCCCACTTCAAAAAGTTACAGCTACAGCTGATTCAATCAAAGCTGAAAAAAATAAAGACAAGAGTCAAACTGGGATTCCAACAGAAAACCCATCGGCTACCGATGGTGATAAGGATACAGCCAACATCAACCACACTGATGGTAAAGGAACTGCTAAATTATTAGTAAAATTGGATAAAAATAGTACTGACGATCAAATTCATCAGAATATTGAATTTATTGAAAAATATTTCACAACTAAATATTCGATTGACACCAGTGCCCTAGATAAGTCTTTAAGTATTAGCGGCAATCCAATGTCGGATAGCTCAAAAGCTGACGTTTTGAACGAATATGGTAAAGTAATGGATCAGTTAAGTAAGGCTATGGGTTCAGATTCTAAAGATAACGGTCTTTGGATTTACTCTCAGATTACTAGTTCAGATTCAGATTCTGATATTAAAGCAGCTGTAAAAAATCTAGATCAGATTGCTGACTACCGAAATTTAGATCACGATTCGCTAGATAAAGCTGTTCAAGATGCCAAAGATCCGATGCTCAAAACTGACAAGCAGACGATTACTGAGCGATATGACACCTTAGTTCAAAAAATCAATGATCAGTTAGCAAAAGAAGACGCTGATGCTGCTGGCAAAAATGATGCTGATGCCAATGTGGGTGCCAATACGACACCACATTACACCGCCGATTTATCAGGAACTAAAAAAGCCAATGATCGCATGAATAGCAATTTAATTCAAGCTCAGGATCCCAAGATTGACGATTCCAAAGTTGATATTAATGGTTCCAAATACGATATCGATACTACCAGTTTACGTGGCCAAAGAATGGTAGCCGTTGAAGATATGGTAAATCCGGATAATTCTGGCAATCATAACTCGAATGTCATTACTTCAGAAATTGATGTCAACAATACTAACCAGCAAGTTAGAGTGACTAATCCTCAAATTCAAACAATGCAAACAATTGCTAACAAGAAGAATTATGTAATTGATGGCAATGGCAAAAATGACAAGCAGCCAATTGTTGATGAAGTTGAATATAAAGATTTTGCACCAAATGAAAACATCAATTTATCAGCTGTTGAAATGGATTCTGGTACTAAACGTCCAGTTCTTTTAAATGGTCAATATATGTACGGACGGACCACATTTAATCCTACTCAATCAGAGGGTTCAATTAATGTTAATTTCAACCTGTTCAATCGGGAGCCGTCCTACAAATATGTGGCCAAGATGTTAAATTCCGATGGAACCATGATTGATACAGCTAATGTTTCGGAAGATACTTCTCAATCTAGTGGAGTTAACAGTCCTAATGGCACAGCCAATGACCAAGAAAGCCAAGATACTAAGCCATACGATATTCCAATGAAAACTTTGGCCAACAGTTTAGAAAGTTTAGCTGATGGTGATAAAGCTAGTTGGACTGCTTTTGAAACTGCTGAAAACGGCAAGGATATTGTAGCCGAGCATAAAGAAATTGGTGATAAGGATCAGACCATTACGATTACGCATAAAGGTAGTGGTTCGAATGATAATGGTAATTGTGAAAAACCAAATATCGTCAACCACAACAAACAAAAGCAGAAACAGAAGCAACAGCAAAAACAAAATCAACAACAGAGCAATGGTAGCAATACCAATATCAATAATATCAGTATTCCTAACTCTCAAGGTCAAGATAGCCACAGTCCTGGTGGCCAAGGTGGAAGTGGTGGTAGCCAGAATAGCAATATTCCTTTAACCAATGCAACTAATCCCGGGTCAGGATCTGATGGTCAAGGTTCAGCAGGCGATTCTGCTACACCACAAACAGGGACATCTACTGATCAAACATCAGGCGGCCAAGGATCTTCCAATCCTGGAACAGGATCTGGGGTAGAATATGCTCAAACAGGTGGTAGTTCTAAGTTGAGTCATAACCGAATTTATAACTTGTTCTATAAGCTTTTAGATAAGATGAAACACTTGTTTTAAAATTCAAAAAGGATCAGTATGTTACAGTACTGATCCTTTTTGAATGATATAATCAAATATGGCAGCTCGCCCCGAAAGGGGGGGCTTGTATGTTTAAAGAATTCCTAACATTGATCGTTGCGCCAATTATTGTTGGTACGGTGAATCAAATGATTGCTGAATGGTTGCACAGCAAACATAATAAACGAAAATGAGTTGTCATTACAACCACACAAAAAAAGCCATTCCTACCGTAAATAGGAGTGGCTTTTGTGTTTGTATGCTAAGATTCCTAACATCTCGCACAATTATTATAACATGATTAATGAAATGATGGTCAAAATCATGATCAAAAAAGTAAATTGAGGATACAGTCATATGTTTTAAAATATCGAATTTTAGTAATAAGAAGTTGCAGTTTTTTAAATCAAAAGTCATTAAAACCTTTGACGCACAAGGATTTATAAGCATTTTTATGATATAATAGAAACAGTAAAGCAAATGCTAAGGCGGTGGCTATTCCTGGAAAGGGAGTGGTGCTTATGGTGTAAAAACTGTAAAACCAGATCCTAAAGAAAGGATTAGCAAGGTGTCAGTATCAGACGCTCTTCAATTAATGCTAACATTCGGTATGTTTATCATAGCGTTGTTATCATATATTGATCAGCATAATGATCGTTGATACAAAAAAATAGCTGTCCTTAGCCGTGCCTGGCTAGATAGCTATTTGAATTATATAATCAAAAAATTTGAATAGTTACCGCTTTGGCAACTTTACTAAAGGATCGGTGTTCAAGCACTGATCCTTTTTCAATATCAATGATAACACATTACATATAATTTAGGCAATAAGAAGTTATATTTTTAAAATTAAAAATCACTAAAATCGTTGATACACAAGGATCTATAAGTGTTTTTATGTTATAATAGAAACAGTAAAGCAAATGCTAAGGCGGTGGCTATTCCTGGAAAGGGAGTGGTGCTTATGGTGTAAAAACCGTGAACCCAGATCCTAGAGAAAGGGTTAGCCAATTGAAACTACTAGCCATTGCTTACTTTGTTAACAGTTTCGTTAACGGAGTACGTACGGTTGTAGAAATTGTCAAGTTGAAAAACAAGGCAAAAAAATAATCGCCTTAGCCGCGCAAGGCTAGCGATTATAAAACTTTAATTAAAAATTGAATAGTCGCCATCTTGGCAACTTTACTAAAGGATCGGTGTTTACGCGCTGATCCTTTTTCAATATCAATGATAACACATAAATTGAAACTATGCTATACTGAACGTGTTTTAAAGATTTAGCAATAGACAAACCTCAAAAAGACTCTGACTAAAAATCAAGGTCTTTTTTGTTTTTGGCAAATAAAAACCTTGCAAGGGATTCTTGCAAGGTTAATTTTAATGGTCGTAAACACCAGTTGGTGTTGGTGAATTTAAATAACTTATTATATCATTATAATTATAGTTATCTATTTGTGAACTTGGTGTATAAAAAGTTTGAACTATATAAATATATCCATTTTTACTTTTTGCTACTCCTATACCAATTTGAGTGAAATATGGATTTAACATATTTTGTCTATGACCAGCTCCAGGTACTCCATAATCATGGAAAAAACCACTGATAGCTGTAGTCGAATCTTGTTCTGCAGTAGATTCTATAGGCTGTTCACCTAAATTTTCTCCTGCAAACAAATCTGGATTTTGTGAAGAATAAGATCCTTCGTGATCATCTAATTGACCGGCATCAGCCAAACGTTGTGCTCTGGCCATTGAGAAGCTAGAAAGCTCAGAGTTCTCTTGAAGTGGATTTAAGCCGTTCATGGTGCGTAAACGATTTAACTCTTTAATCATTGCCTGTTGGGTAGCTTGAGCGTCGAATGAGTAGTTTTGACCCGAATTAGAGGAACTGGAACTATTGGAAGTCGAATTGCCTACTTGGGACAACCATTTACCTACATCTGAGTCCCAATACCAGTGTAAACCATTGGCATCTTCAGGCTTAGTAGAGTAGTCAGGAGTTGAATTACTATTGGAGTTGCTGGAACTGGAGTTAGTATTGTTAGTTCCATTTACAGAGAAGTTAGCTACACAGTCCTTAGAGCTGATCCAGTCATTAGCTGAAATTTGATAGTAGGTTGTGCCATTAACAGTTTTGACTTTACCAACTTTCCAGTCAGAGAAATTAGGAACTAAACGAGCTTCTACCAAATTAAAGTTCTTGTCAAAGAGCGAAATGTACTTAGATTTGAAACTTAACGCTCGGACAACATGGTAATTGTAGGTTGTTGGGGCAAAGTTGTTATAGCTTTCAGAGCTAGGAAGCCAAGTGTTAGGAGCAATTTTGTACATTTTTTGGCCATTGATCGTTTGCATATCGCTAACACGCCAATCAGAATTAGCTGGAACTACTTTACCTGTTGCAGTACCCTTTGAATCATAAAGCTGTGAATTTGGCTTTTGGGTAGCTGTTGCAACGGGATAGTTGTAAGTTGCAGCGTTGACTTTTTGGTTGTGTGCGCTTCCACCAACGGCTAGAGCTAATAACGCAGCAGCTGATAGTGAGTAAAACTTATTGCTTTTCATGAAGTAATACTTCCTCTCAATAATTTTGGTTCTTTGGTACACGGTAGCTTTGGCAAAAGTGGTTTTCTTTTGCATGATGGGGTTGAATGCCCTTCAACGATATAAGTATATCAATCTTTAATTTATTTTTCAGCTGTTTAAAGAAAACTAATTGTATTGGCATTTAAAAATATTTGTGATACACTGAATTTGTAGGTTCTGTCCTGATTATATAGTAAAAAAAGCAATCGTTGATTAAACGGTTGTTTTTTTTTTTATAAAATATGCTAAAATGACAGTGTACACTATATTCAGGACAATTTAAAGATCCTATTCAATTTAGGAGAAATTATGAAAATTGTTTTCGAAAATGAAAATCTTAAAATAAATTTGCTTGATTCTGAGAGCATATCCAAAATAGGAAAGGATGTGGATTTAAAATCATTCAAAGTAATTGAGAATGATTCCAATTTACCTGATGTAGTTATTCAGAATGGCTTAGAAAATTATGGGCTAAAATTAATACCTAGAGCGGTCGATGTGATTGCGAATATCAGTTCACTTGGAGTTCTGAGTATTGCTGATCAGAAGAGAGCTTTGGAGACGTTACATTTTTCTGAATTGGACGAATTACTTAGTCAAATTGATGATATTTACCTTTACCAAGATGCAGATGATTTAATCTTGGAGGAAACTGGAGAACATATTAATTCTGAAGAAACTAAAGGAAAATTACTAAATCAAATACTTAAAAATGAAGGTATAGTTTCCTTTTTAACTTCAGATAAGCAAACTGTATTATTGTGTAGAAATTAGCCTTTAGGGTTTTAGCTATAGCAAGCCAATTGTTTGCTGAATTGTTGTGCAAACGATCATCACTAAGAAGTGAGCTGTCCATAGCGTTGTTATCATATATTGATAAGCATAATGATCGTTGATACAAAAAAAATAGCTGTCCTTAGCCGAGCCAGGCCAGATAGCTATTTAAAGTGGATTTAAAATTTTGAATAGTCACCGCTTTGGCAACTTTACTAAAGGATCGGTGTTCAAGCACTGATCCTTTTTCAATATCAATGATAACACATTACATATAATGTTGCTAATAAGAAGTTATATTTTTTAAATTAAAAATCACTAAAACCGTTGATACACAAGGATTTATAAGCATTTTTATGTTATAATAGAAACAGTAAAGCAAATGCTAAGGCGGTGGCTATTCCTGGAAAGGGAGTGGTGCTTATGGTGTAAAAACTGTAAAACCAGATCCTACAGAAAGGATTAGCAAGGTGTCAGTATCAGACGCTCTTCAATTAATGCTAACATTCGGTATGTTTATCATAGCGTTGTTATCATATATTGATAAGCATAATGATCGTTGATACAAAAAAAATAATCGCCTTAGCCAATGCAGGGCTAGCGATTATTGAATTTAGTTAAAATTTAATAGTCGCCGTCTTAGCAACTTTACTAAAGGATCGGTGTTGGAAGCACTGATCCTTTTTCAATATTATAATAACACATTACACATGATTTGGTAATAACAAAAACTAGTTCACAATCTTTTTTCGATTTATTATTAAAAAAACATGATTTTTGTCACTAACAAGTATATAATGAATTTGCGGCAATATTAAACCGTATTCTTTTCCTTCTTTTCCTTGATAAGATAAACGTAAAAAAGTTTAAAGTTTTGTTGATAAAGCAAAATTTTGAACTTTTTTATAGAATATAAATAATTTGCAGCAACGATAATGTTATGCTAAATAAAAAATTAGACCATGGTAAACATGGATAAATCGCTGCTAAATATATCATATAAAGTATTTGGGGGATGTAATATAAAGTGAGAAGAAAGAAAAAAAGATCTGCAGTCAAAAGAAAGCTGCGTAGGATGAAAAAACATGCACAAGAACACCAATCATTGAAAGTGTTGGAATCACCATTTGGACCAAAAGCTCAAAAACAAATAAAGGCTGGTAAGTGGAGTACTGTTTAGTATGGAAAACAAGTTTAACAAGATATTAAATGCAATTTACAATCCGTTAATGTTCATATTTAGTTTATTAATACTTATCTATTATTTTTATTTGAAAACACCAATTGTATATTATATATGTTGTTCTGCTTTTTTCTTGATTTCCTCAGTTTTGTCTGAATTGGATCTCATTTTAAAATCTGATTATATGCTATCAAAAATCTTTGGTTGGTGGGAAGATGCTTTATGCTATGCAGGAATGACGTCTTTCTTTGTTGCCAGTGGTGTTCTAAGATCTCCTCTTGGAATTTCCTTAGAAATACTGTTTCTAGTAATGTTTGCAATTAACGTTTCTCTTGATTGTATTCTTATTAATAGAAAATGAACTGTGGAAATATCTGGTGGATATATGATTTGTTTAAAATTCGCTCTCAGAGGTCATTAAACGGACAACTATCCGTTTAATCAATGAACTTGACCTCTGAGAGTGATTTTTAAATTGATTAAAAGTATTAATTAGTTATTTGATAGATTTTTTTCTATAAATAATTTCTAATGAAAAACATTATTTTTTGCTAGGGTTGATTATTATATAATCCACCCTCAAGAATGTTTCTAAACCAACAAACTATTTTGTCTAAACGATTGACGCCCAATTTTATGACTTATATAATACTTTTAGAGGCTATTTTTGACTCAAAATTAAGTAAATTGGACGATAATGTGAAATGGAAAACAAAGTTTTGCCGATCAAGGATCAAAAAGTTTTGGATGAAGTTCAAGACACTCTACTACATTTTTTTAAAGCAGGCAGAAGAAACTATACAATTTTTCAAGTTGGAAAAGCTACTCTTTTAAGAGTGAGTGATGTAATGCGTTTAAAATATGCTGATGTATTTTCGCCGGACGGAAAAATTGAAAAGAATGCTTATATTAGAGATAAAAAAACTGGTAAACGAAATGTTTTGTATTTAAAACCCGTGGCCAAAGATTTGTTAAATTATAAAAATTGGCTAGATGATAATGATATTCACTCAGAATGGTTGTTTCCCTCAACTACTCATAATGATAGACATATAACCGAAAATCAATTTTACAAAATTATGGCCAGAGTTGGTGACCTATTGGATATTGATTATTTGGGAACACACACGATGCGAAAGACGGGTGCTTATCGTGTTTATGTGCAGTCTAACTATAATGTTGGCCTGGTGATGAAATTGCTAAATCACTCGAGTGAAAGAATGACTTTGATATATTTAGGGTTTGACCGTGAAAGTACAGAAAAAGCATTAGATGGTATTGATTTTGGATGAGATCTATATAATAGGTAGAAACTGAAAAATAATTGAATATTTAAGCCTAAAGACTGAGCATCAGCTTAGCCTTTTTGTATGTTATGATGAGTTTGCATTCAAACTAAAAAAGGAGTCTTAATTATGGTGTATAGATTAATAGATTTTTGGTATGACCACAGGCTGATTTCTTGGTGCTTAATAATTGGATCTACGTTGTTAATTTTGTTTTGTGGATTAACTCAAGTTTCTAAACATCAAGAAGATGTTTATCGTGATAGGTTGGCCAATAGCTCTAAAGTTATAAAGCCGAAACCAAACCCCAGGTGGAAGATAAAAAGAGGTAATACATACCTTAATAAAAACAATAGCGATACATATAATGGTAATAGCAATTCTTCCAAAAGTAGTAATAATTATGTATTTAACAGCGTAAAGCCTCTGGATTACAGCGCAATAAAAAAAGCCAGTACAGGTATTAAAAAATATCCAAACTTAGCTGTTATAAGTATTCCTGATATAAAATTACGTACCGTTATTAATGCGGGAGTTTCCAATGATGTTTTATCTGTGGGAGCGGGAACATTAAAACCTGGCCAAAAAATAGGTATGGGTAATTATGCTCTGGCTGGGCATAATGATTTTGGATATACCCGGGATTACTATCTGTTTGCTAATTTAAGACTAGCAAAAGTTGGCCAACTAATTAAGATCAGCAGTTCAACACAAACTGCGACTTATAAAATAACACAAAAGACAATGATCGGTGTCTACGATACGTATCATATTCTTGATTCAGATATTCCTAACGGAAAGGCAGGATTAACTCTAATCTGTTGCTACAATCCGAAACCAGGGGGTCCAACCGATAAAGGCCATAGGTTAATGGTTCGTGGATTAAAGATTAATTAACATTAACCTTAAAACGTATTTTCTTTTTTTTGAGCTAATTTAGTAATCTGGGTTTCTATATCTTTAATTTTAAAATACTTAATTAAGTCATCACGAAACTTTCTTGACGGTTGAAAGCGTATTACTTTTCTTGCCCCCGTTATCTTAGGCTTATTCTCAATTAGATCGAAATATGTTCTGGAAGGACGGCTAGAAATTCGAAAGTCTCCAAATTTGATTATGTGAACAATTTTTTCTTCCTTAAGCATTTTTTTAATAAGCTCAAATATGGAATTTAATTGTTGTTCGGCTTCTTGATAATTGGTACCATTAAACTTAGATAGTGCTTCAATAAACTCTGTTGTATTGACTACGTTTTTTTTATTGTATTTTTTCATTTTTAACTCCTTCATGATTTTTAGAATTAGAAAAATTCGCTTTAATGTTTACTGCATGTATTTAACTGGTTAACATTTAAAATTTCGGTCATATTAATATTCGATTAACTTTTAATAATAACATTTGTCTACTTTAGTTAACGTATATTTCAATGATTATTTTACAAAACATATGGAAAATATTCAACTTTTATTTTACTCCTCAGACGTATATTATGCAAAAAAAGATTGCAAATAGCAATCTTTTATGCAACAATAAAATTGTTTAATATAATTTTTGGAGGATGATTTTTATGACTGATAAAGAGGACGTATATTTAGAGGACGTATATTTAGTCAATGATTTAGGTTACGGTTTTATCAAAGCGATGGCGATGTCAAAAAGTGACAGTAAAGATGAAAAGTTTCAAGCTGTCAAGCAAATTGTGATGCCATCAGTTTTGGCTGTTGAAAGAGAACAAGATATGTTTGATCCAATTCACTTTGATTCAGAAGCAGAATTGGAAGTTTATATGAGTAATTTTTTTGATCACTTAGATGTCTCAGTTCAAAGTCCAAGTGTTAAAAGTACTGACAGATTCTTAGTGGGAAATAACGCTATTCGATCACATTTAGACTTAACTACATTTGATGTTAATGATTTAAACGGAAAAGCACAGGATATTAATTCTTTGAGACTGACTTTGAGTTTAATAGCAGCTCAGGGCATTAAGCAGTATTTTGATTCTAATAAAAAGTTGCCA
Organism: Bombilactobacillus sp. ESL1202; assembly: GCF_058107125.1. Classification (NCBI taxonomy): domain Bacteria; kingdom Bacillati; phylum Bacillota; class Bacilli; order Lactobacillales; family Lactobacillaceae; genus Bombilactobacillus; species Bombilactobacillus sp. ESL1202. The sequence continues at coordinate 27,683 of NZ_JBYLTX010000002.1, forward strand.
GAGCAGATAAATATAAACGCTAATATGGTTACAGCGCTACCACCACTTGAAGGTAAGCAAAATCAAATGGTAGAAAAGTACAGTGAAGCTTATTTGAAACATGATCATGTTGTGATTTTTCACAATTTTGAGCAGTTAATTACTGTTACTATTCATTTTGAACCAAATAATTTAATCGTTGCCTTGGAAGGGGAAGCAGCGCAGTATCAAATTCTATCTGCACCAGAGGGTTTATCAAAAGAAATCAAAGTTGATTTTGACAAAAATTATAAAGAAAAATTTGGTAATATTTCTGCTAAAGACTTAATTGCTATGGAAAATACCTTAGGAATAGATATTGGTGAAGGAACTACTGATTTAGCTGTTTTCACTGATGGAAAGGTTAATGAAACAGCATCAACATCATTAAATCTCGGATATGGCAATGCTTTAGAAGCCGCCATGGATGGTTTACAAGCCAAGCAAATGAATTTTCAATCACGGGCTGAACTAAACTCATTTTTGAGTTCTGAGACTAATCCTTTGAAAATGTCTAGACAAAAGTTTGCTCAAAAATCTGTTGATGCGCAATTAGATAGATTTGCTGATCAAATAGTTGCTGCAATGTCTAAAGTTTTAAGGAGCAATAGCTCTATGATTGATATTATTTATGTATATGGCGGGGGGTCGATACCTTTGAAAAAGTATTTAAGACCTAAAATTGTTGAAAAAGCGAAAGGTTTTAATGGTCAGATGGAATTACCGGTAATATTTATTGGAACTCCATATGCTCAATATTTAAATGAGGCTGGTCTTCAATTAATAATGCAAAATAATTTTGATTAATTCAGAAACAGAAAGGAAGAATAGCTTTGGGAAAAGAGCAGGATGAGCGAACTAGAAGAATTTATATTCGAATTCCATTTGCTGATTCTAAAGGAAATGCAGTAAATGGAGATATAATTGACTGGATTGATAATCAAGATTCTATCACAATTGCAGTTAAATTTTTAATAAGACAGGCAGTTAATTACTATGGAACGGAAGATTTGATGACCTCTTTGGCCAAGGATACTCCTGCTAATATTTTTGGCAAAAAAAAGAGAGGAAGACCCAAAAAAACAGTATCTAATACTGTCACTGATAAGTTAGACTCATCAAAAAATAAAGACACAAAAAATAATCAGATTCAATCAGAAGTTTCAAACGGTAGTTCAAATATAGTATCTCAAAATTCGGATATACCTGATATTCCTAATGATTTATTCAATACATCCACAAATACTAGGAAAAGAAAAGATTATAGAGATAACATGTAAAATATTTTTTATTAAAGGATAAGCAACTGTTTTTGTGCTTATCTTTTTTTGATTGTGAAAAATAATTACTATATAATTGCAATATAAATCGAAAAAAATAAAAAATGATGCTATAATTGAACAAACGAGGAAGTGATGTTTTGAGTAATAGTTCTGTTCAAAATTTGAAGCGTTTCAGTGTTCGTTTGGATGAAAAATTGTTAGATCAAATTAAACATTTTGCTGCTAAAGATGACGTATCTATCAATGAATGGATGATTGAATCTTTCGAACATTACATAAATTGGATTAACTCAGATTACGACATACCTACTGCATTAAACCAGCGCTTGAATCAAATGTTAGATTTGCAATTAAAAACACTTGAAATAATAAAGTCCTTACGAAAACTAAATGTTAAGGGGTTTAACACAATTATTGATGCCGCCTTTGATTCTAATTATCTGCAAGATTCAGATGATGATCAGCAAGAAGGGAGATTAGAATAGTGACTCTAACTCTAGAAGATATTGTTGATAGAGCCAATTCTAGCTCTAAAAATGATATTTTTAAGTCTACACCGTTAAAAAAATTGATTAAATATAATCATGGTGAGTATTCTCTTCAAGAGGCTGCCCACGAAGTGGTTGTTCGCATACCAAAAGATCTCTTAGATTTGGTTGAAGAAAAATGGAGTAATAATGCCGGTTTGAAGACTAACCAGCATGTTTCTTATAGGAAATTTCTTATTTTTTTGTTAATTTTAAATACGAGTCCTGAAGAACAGAATATTCTAGTTGACTTGTTTGACAGTCAACATGGCGGTTTGCATAAGCTCTTGGATTATTTTCGTTCTACGAAAGATAGTAGCAATTTAAAACACTTGAATGACAGAGAATTGTTGGAGCAAATGTTTAACACTATTAATAAACTTCAGAATACCAATCAACGCGTTTACAACAATCAACATACTATTTTTAATCAAAACCAAACTATGGATCGTGGAATTTTAAATACTATTAGTTACTTGCTGTTGGATAGAATGGGATTTGTTAACCGCTATCCTGAAGAAATTGATGAGATTAAAGGTTTCTTAAGTGAAGATTTTGTTCTCAAAAGTAGTGATGCTTTAGAACAATTAGGCAAGGAATTAGTAGAGCGTAATAATGAAAAAATTAGAAATCAACGTTCTAAGCATAAACGTTAAATAAGAAAGGATAAGATTTTATGGACTATTTAATTCTATGTGAAAAAAAGTCTGCCTTTGATAACTTTAGTGTCGCTTTAGGTGGAGCTTCAGGTATTCTTCAATATGGATCTGTTCAGGGAAATACATATCAACTAGTTCGAGCTCAGGGACACTTATTAGCATTTGAAGAACCGGACCAAATGGTTAATTCTAATCTAAAAACTAAATATAAAAGTTGGGATCCTAAATATTTACCGTGGCACAGCAGTGATTTTCATTGGAAACGTGTTCCGTTGCCTAAAACTAGATACCTTTTAAAAGACATAAAAAAGGCATCATCTTTGGCTGATAATGTCATTATTGCCACGGATGATGATCCTTCTGGCGAAGGTGAATTATTAGCGTGGGAAATTTTAAATTACATAAAATGGAACAAAAAAGTTTATCGACTGTATTTTGACGATGAAAGTCCTGTCTCTATTCAAAATGCTTTTAAAAAAGGTTTGGTCGACGTTTCCAATCAACAAAAAGATGGTGACTTAATCAAAGCTGATAGTCGTTCTAAGTGGGATTATATTTCAATGCAGCTGACAAGATACTCAACTAGTATTTTAAAACAGCAAGGTTATGACCTACATGTAGTTAATCAGGGTAGATTAAAGTCGGTAATTTTAAACAAAGTCAATAAACAATGGGCAGATATTAAAAGCTATAGTAGAACACAATTTTTTGAAATTAGGTTTGATGATCATAAGGGACATTTGTTTAAACGAACTATAAAAAAAGGCATCGATACTTCTAAGATTAGACATGAATCCAAAGATGTTGCTGAAAGGGAACTTAAATATTATCAAAACATTGCTAAAGATAATCAAAAAATCATATGTAATTCAAAAATAAAGCAAACGGTACCACCTAAATTTATGGATTTGGGTAAACTACAAGCCTATGTTACTAAACATTCTTCTATCAACGCAAAGCAATTTGTGGAACTTTATCAAAAACTTTACGAAAAACATTACCTATCTTATCCGCGTACTGAAGATAGAACGGTAACCTTAGAGCAATTTAAAAGTTTGCTACCTTACGTAAATGATATTGCAAGGGTAGTTAATGTTGATCCTAATTTACTAACTCATCGAAATCCTAGAATCAAGACTCATGTGGTTGACAAGGGTGTCACTCACGGTGCTAATCGGCCTGGCGAAGTAGTTCCAGGATCTTTATCAGATTTGGATCAAAAACTTGGCAAAGGTGCTGGATACATCTATTCAGTAACAGCTAAATCGTTCTTAACTTGTTTTGGAGAAAATTATATTTATCAGTCTGTGAGTGGATATTTAAAAGATTTGCCAGGATATACTAGTAAGATTAATATTCCTCAACAGCTGAATTATAAGTTGATTTTGAATTCTGATGACTGTATTGACGAATCTAAGAACAGTAATTATTTTGGCGATAGTGCCCAAGCCATTGTATTTAAAGGATTTAATTCCAAACCTTCCAAGCCGAGTATTTCTAGCATAAGCACATTTTTGGAGAATCAGTCAGTTGGTACTGGTGCTACACGAGCAGCAGTTCTATCTACCATGAGTTCAGGTAAGTCTCCGCTTTTGATCGAACAGAAACCAGGATCTATTTTAAGCCTTTCTGATACAGGTAAGATGTCAGCATTAATGGCTAAAAACACATGGATTGGCTCAACTGAGATAACCAAGACACTTTTCGATGCCATGGATCAAGTAGGTAAGTTTAAAATGACCCCTAAACAAATATTAAATTCAGCTGATAATACTGTTATTCATGATTTAAAAGTCATGAAATCGAACGTTACAGACGTTTTAAAAGAAATTCCTTTGCCCAAATCCTCTAATAAAAAGATTCCTAAGAAGAAAATAAAAAGATTTAATGGGATTTTTAGGGGAAAAGAAATATCTATTAATAAGAAATGGTCTAATCATGAATTTAGTGATGATGAGATACATGCATTAATTAGTGGTAAATCTATTAGCTTTAAAATGAAGTCTAAAAAAAGCGGTAAATATGTTCAAGTAACTGGATCTTTACAGCCTGATACTTACAAAGGACACAAGGGTGTTTGGTTTCATTCGACTTCATGGGAATGGATATAATCATTGTAATTTATTTAATTAGGAGGTTAAAACTAATGTCTGATGTCCAAATTGGTGGTCTGAAGTGGTTAAAGAAAAAAGGAATGTTTTTTAAACAATTTGATGAAGTCACAGGTCTTCATGCAGGTGACCATATCTACGTTAATCGTCATAAAAATAGTTTAAGCAAAATGATTAGCATTAACTGTTCAGCTGTTATACAGGGAGATGGAATTGATTCTACAACCATAGAAATTGCTAAAGGTACTCGTGGTATTGTGTTGGACGATAGATCTGATGTGATTATTAAAGATTTAACAATTATTGTCCCCGAGCAAACCAATGGACTCACAGTAGCAGCTAATTTCCATGGTACTTTAACGCTGGATAATGTTTGCATTAAACACTCTGATGATTATTCCAAATATAATTATCCATCTTTGATGGTTAGTCCTATTAACTCTGATTCTGGAACAGTAATATCCAAGGCCATTTTAGAAATTAATAATTCAAAGATTGATTATAGTAGTATCCCCTGTCAAGGATTAACAATAAAAGATTCAATTATTGGAAACTTAGCCCTAAAACGGACAACTATTCAGTCGCCAAATCTATTAATTGAAGACAGTAACGTGTCTAATAGTAATATTGTGTCCCTGGATAGCAAAGGTACTGCTGGAGATTCAAAACTAAATAATATTAGTTCCTATGGGAGATTGATGTTAGCCGGTCGTATTATAATTAAGAATATTTCAATTCTTAATTATCCAAATGTTGATAAACAGGCTACTGTCCATGATTTACATAAAAAATTTATTGCAACGCAAATTTTTGGTGAAACTGTTTCTGATAAGGATGCTAAAGCTCAGCTCAAAAAACCACTTCAAGTAACCGCATTAACGTTCTATAACTATCAATCCAATACACATAAATCTGATATTAGCATTATCAAACTGCATGTAGCTCCGTCCTTATCTAATGCAGAAGTTAATTCTGTTTATCAGTTGCAATTAATTAGCAATAACCAAGCAAATGTTACTTTTAAAAATATTACTATTCCATTATTACTTTTAAAAAATTCCACTATTAGTGGATCAATAGTTTTGGAAAATACTATTGATAAATCAGGTCAATGGATCTTGAAAGATACCACGATTAGTAGTCGTGGCCAAAGTAGTAGTTTGCTTTTTAAAAAAGGGTCGGATAAACAACAACAAATTAGTGTGGGAGATGGTAGCTTTGGCGCTTTGGCCAAACTTGACAAGATGATTGGTTTAAAGTCTGCCAAAGAACAGGTTAAACAAATTGTGGCGACTGCAAAAATGAATAAGGCTTTGGAGCAAAAAGGTATTTCTAATAATAGTGCGGCATCTAATCACATGGTATTTGCAGGATCAGCAGGTACTGGCAAAACCACTGTGGCAAGGATTGTGGCTCAGGCGTTGTATGAAAACGGGGTATTGCCACAACACAAATTCAGCGATATTCAGGGGCTAGATTTGGTAGCAGGCTATGTTGGTCAAACTCGTGATAAAGCCATGACAGAAATTAATAAAGCCATGGGTGGAGTCCTGTTAATTGATGAGGCATACGCTTTAGCTCCAGGACGTGGCGGAAACAACGATTCATTCAAAGATGAAGCAGTTGCCACACTGATTAAACAAATGGAAGATCACCGTAATGAGTTGATAGTCATTATGGCAGGATATACCACCGATATGCAAGATTTCTTTAGACGTGGCAACGAGGGGCTTAAAAGTCGTTTTTCTAACTGGGTTATGTTCGATGATTATTCATTATCAGAAATGATTCAAATTTTTGATTATCAATGTCAAAATACCAGAGGGGGGGTATCTTTCACAAATAAGCAAGCACATCAACTAGCAGTTCAAGGCGTTAAAGAACTAGTACCCAAGTATGGCGCTGGTGGTGGAAATGGTCGACTTATTAGAAATTATGTAGACGCCATTACAAAAGCTCAAAGTGTACGATTAGCAACTAATTTTGACGATTTATCTAGCATTTCGGCTGATGTTTTAAAAGAACTAACAGAAGATGATATTCGCATTGCTATCAAGAATATGGAGCAGAATGCTCAGTCAATGAATTAATAATAGGAGGAAGATAATAAAATGGCTAATTCACAAATTAATTCTCAAACTATGGCAGGTACCAACGTTCCTTTATATGTAGAATCAGCATTCGCAAACAATTACAAGGGAAAAGATTTTATTTCCATGAAAGTGAGAAAAAGAGCAGATTTGGATCCTAAAGCTCCTTTTGCTGGCGGATATTTGGCCAACTATGAATTAAAAGATGGATCACTAGATAAAAATGAGCAACCCTTTCACACTCAAATAGTATCAGTTGATACATTTAATAAAATCTTAAATGTGAATGGAAAGACTGAAATGGATATTAATGGTCTTCATCATGCAGAAAATAAACGCAAGCCTTTGATTACATCTAGGGATAATATTGCATTCAATAGTAATATTGCTATTGATAAGCAAAAGTTGCCTTCAAAAAAATCTTCCGGTACATACTATTTTAATCCTAAGGTGATTTCTCCTGGGGAACCATTTGATTTTTTAACGGAAAAAAAGGCGCATAATCATGCTCGAGAATTTAAAAAAGCACATTCTAAAGATAGACAAAGTGTAGTTGATACAGATTTAGGACATTTGTATGTTCAGAGTGCTTATGTTGCAAGACGTAACGGTTTAAATAAGTATGACAAACCTTATTCGGCTTTTGTTTCCGTAGTTTTGAGGAACAGAAGAGATATTGATCCTAGACGTAAGTATGCTGGTGCTTTTGTTACAACGGAGTTAGCGGGTGACAAAAAATATCATTCACAAATATTTTCCAAAAAAAATTTCAACAAGATTTTACAGTTAAATCATAAACAACCATTAAATGAACAAGCATACAACCAAATGGCAGCTGCCCATAAAGATTCCAATAATCCTAATGCTAAAAAGCCTGATTTCGATATTGATGATGGTTTAGCAATTGATGCTAGTATTATGCCCGGCGATGGACAACCGGACTATGGAGCAAATAGGGTGAATATCGTAAACCCCAAAAAAATGTACTCTACTGAAAATACATTTGATCCTGTTAAAGAAAAACGGCTAAACCGCGAAGCAAAGATATCAAAAACAACAAACGACATATCTTTATCTTCTGGATATAATAAGGAAATTAAAAGTTCCGATACATATTCAAATGATAATAAGTATAATAACCCTTCAAATTTAACATCCAATAGTCTTGATTCAGATACTCCTAATATATATGACGTTCCTGTTCCAACAGATGATGATGCTCCTTATTATTCAGAACCGGAAGAACCAGACTGGGGTGAACTTGGCGGTAATGATGGTGGATTAGACTTCTAAAAAGGTAGGTAGCTATGTTTAAAACACTTACTAGTAAATTACAACAATTAAGAAGTGTTGGACATTATAAGAGTAAAAAGACTAGTAACATTTTAAAACTTTCAGTTGTACTTATGACCTTAAGTTTGATTGTTTATTTGATGATGATTCTTTTTATCAAGAAAATAACGTTTAAACAATCAGTTTGGATTATTAATTTTGTGTTACTTGGTTTTATTGTGGGATCCCTTTTAGACGTAATTGAATTAACAAAAAATCATAAAAAATATTCTAAAAATGTTGTGCTCGTAGCGCTTACTATTACCGTTATTAATACATTATTTTTAATTCTTTTGTTTAAGGATTGTTTAATGGCTGTTTTGAGTTAAAGGAATGTAATTATGAAACTGGATCAAATAAATTTTAGTAAAAGCAGCGGAGAATTGAGATATCAAAAAGTTTTTCCTTCGAAAGCAACCTCAAAGAAACAAGAGATTAAGAATACTAATGACGAACGTAAGTACGATTATCAATCTAAGATAGACAATAACTGGGATTTTGGAGGTAAGTAGTAACGTGAAAATTAAATATACGTTTGATGGACGTAATTTTGATGATACAAACAACTTTTTTTTGATAACAACTGATTCTTCTGGCTTAGAAAAAAAAATCAGTAAAAATATGTTGTCTAATTTTACTATTAAAGAGGTTAAGCTGGATTGGGTAAAATCATCTAGAAATGGTGTTGTAGGTCTACCTAAGGCTAAGTTAAATATGTATGGTCAATTAACATCAGCAAGTGATTTGGACACGGATACTAAGTATGTTATTAATACATCACCTACTAAAGGCAATAGGATTAATGAGCTAATGAGCTACTTATTTACAGATAATCAAACCAAAAAAGCTATTGATGCAGGAATAAATCAGTATCCAGATGCTTTTGAAAAAGGGCTAAATCAAAACATTTTTAATAAAAAAATAAGCAGTGTATCTACAAATATCAATGTTATTGGTAAAAAGGTTGAATATTTGAATAGTTCTTATGATGTTTATTTGACTTCAAACACAGAAGCTACTATTGATTTAAGTTCAAATAAAGATTTTATAGGTATTCTGAATCAATCATTAGACTATCTGACTACCCATCAAGTACAAGTAATTCCCAAAGATTTAAGTTTATCTCAAGTATTGCCCAAAACTCAGATTGTTGGGGATCCAGATGCCAATAATGAACTAGCTGATTTAAGTACGGTTCATATCAGTAATCAAGCGGATTTACCCAAAACCAACACCGTTGTGATTGATAAAGATCAATTATTCAACTAAAACGGAGTTGTATTTATGGGATTAAAACACGATATTTTAATTAGCTCTCAATTTATTAATCAAAATCATAGACTTTTAGGTGACTCGCCAGGAAAATTTGTTGTCGATTACATGGAAAGAAATACGGCCGTAGAAACTCTTAAACCTACAGATTATGAACATAATTTAACGTTAATGCAAGATGATTACATACGAGCCGAAAAGGTAACAAAGCAAGCAATTAGTAAAAATCAAACTAGAAGTCAGTTACATGAGCAGCTTAAAGAATTAAATCAAACCGGTAGTAGTTTTGGTAATTTAGGAATTTCTTATACTTCAAAAACCGCCATTCAACAGGCTAATTTAATTCAGAAGGCTTTTGATAAAGGTCATACAGTTTTAAAAATGGTTGTTTCCTTTACAAAAGATTACTTAAAAAAAGTAGGTGTTGTTGATGATAATTTTGTATTTAAAGGTAAAGGGTCTTTCAGAAACAAAATTGATGAATTAAAGCTAAGGCTATCTATTAATCATGGCTTAAAGAAAATGACCAAAGGAACTTTTAAAGACCCTTTGTGGAGTGCCGCAGTTCAAGTGGATACTAATCACGTTCATTGTCATGTGGCATTAACAGAAAATCCTAGATATTCAGTAAAAGAGTCTTTTCATTACGACAAAGACTTAAATGAAGAAAAAGGTAAAATATCATCAATTAGCAAGAATAAGATGCGACGAGCCATAAATTATAGTTTATTAGAAAATAAGAACTTAAAGGTATTGTCGAATCAGCCAGATTATTCAAAACAACTAATGATTAGTCACACTGACTATTTATCTATGTCTCAGCGACAATCCAATGTACACTTACAGGAACTGATAGCTAGTTTGCCTAAGAATCGTTCATTGTGGAGTATGAATAATAATCAGGCTATTATGCGTAAACCAAAACAGCTGATGAGTTTGTATCTAAATGACTTAATTATGACTCATGATGATGCGATCGGTTATTCAAAATTGAAAGAACCTTTATCAAATGAACAACTGCTTTCTTTCAAAAAATCAATAATGAGTCGTATATTTGATCAACTCAAGATTAATGTATCTAATAAAGACCTAACAGTACAGACACCATACTTGATTCAACGTGCTAATGACATGTTGGATACTAAACATCTTATTTATGAAGCCTTAAAAAGTGAAAAGCAAGGAAAATCCAGTGACAATTCAGTAGACAATGCGGTCATGCTTTCATTTAGACTTTCTTCTTATCACAAAAGAAGAGTTTTACATCAAAACGAAGCTGCTATTTATGCCAGTGCTAAAAATTATTATGATCATCAAGCAAATGCTAATAATGTTAGTCCTGAATCTATCGCTGTTAGAAATTTTTATTGGCAAGAGCAGCTTTATAACATGAAAGCTACTGATAAATACCGAAAGTTTACTCTAAACGATGATGACATAAAAAAGCGTAGACAGGTAGAAAAAAGCTATCTTGATATTTATAAGCAGGGAGAAATTGCTTATAAAGCCTATTTACAAAACAATCATTTAAATGCTGCCGGCGCAAAGTCCATAAATGAAAAAGTTAATGAATTACTGTCAGATCCAGAACTTAAAAATGTTTTGGGCATATCTGTTGACTCAGACGGTCAAACAATGCGTCAAAAGTTGAAATTAATTCAAAAGGGTAAGCCCTTGTCCCATAATCAGTTTTTGTTTTTAAACGCTTTGGGCTCTGAGAAGCAGAAATATGAAAACTTGGGCACTAGTATTCAAAACTTGCAAAAACAGGAACATAAATTTGATTCTACTCAAAACAAGGATATTTATAGAGATTACTTAAAGAATTTATCTAAGTATACTTTTGAGGCTTGGAATAAGGGATACTTGAGGGCAAGTGAAGTAGTTGATTTTAATACAGCTATTAATTCAAACGGATTTGTTGATGTACCCGATTTGAACTCTTTAGACATTGGCAAGCATGATTTTGAAGCTGTTAAGGGCGTTGATTTGCATGACGTTTTATTTGACTTTAGCCATTTAAAAAATCGACAGGTGGGTAATACAGCACTATCAGAATTTAGTCGGTCTAATCGTGACAGATTAATGACCGCCATAGCTGCAAAGGAATTTTCAATAAATACAAATCAACCACATCAACAAATAGATGAGGTCATCAATCAACTCAATTGGCAAGTTTCATTGGAACAAGAAATCACGAAAACTAATGAACTACCTATTACCACACAGGAAGATATGTACACTTCTTTTGCTAATCAAAGAGAATTAAAATCTATTGAAAAATCTATTGACTACAACAGTGCTGAGAAAATGAACCGAGCTAATATAACAATCATTAATCAAGAAGCTTTATCAGCAAATCGGAAAAACAATTTCGAAAAAATTTCTGAAACCAATAATGGATTTAACAATCTATCTATTTTTGAATGAAATGAAAAATTATTTAGATTATTATTATTAAGTATGAAGGAGCGTTTAATATGGACTATCTTATGACAGACTTTTTAGAGCCAAAAAACTATCAAAAGTTAAATAAAGATCTGGCCAAATTGAAAATAGAGCTTAGTGGAATAAAGAATGTTCAAAAGAATTTATCGAGTGTTATTATTGCCACGAATTATCAAAATGAAGTATCTGTTATTAATGATATTTCAAAGAAATTACATTTACTTGATCAAACTGATAACTTTTTAAGTTTTGTTAAATCACTTTTTGAGTTAAATAATGATTCGGTAAAACTAAAATATGTGTGTGAAAGAGATAACCTTTACCTGAGAGGTAATACATATGTTCCAAGAAATCAACAAATAACTTTGTTTTTTAATCGACTACATAAGATTGAACAAATTTTGTTAGATCAATTAAATCAATTTATAAATGATAATTTGGTTTCGAAAAATGAAGTTAAGAATGACGAAGTAAACGCAAAAATTACAGAAACTAAAGCCCCGATAAAAGAAGAAGATAACCTTAAATATTTAAATCAACATACTGTAGATGAAGATGTTTTCTTGAAAGATGCTAATGAGTCTATGCAAGAAGCTCTATCTAACATCAATGTTAGCAAAAATTCAAACATCCATTCTAGTACTGAAACTGAAGATTTATTAAACGATGTTAAAAACGATTCAAAAGATGAAGTATTAGACTCTAGTGAATTTTCAACTCAATCAGATACTGAAAATTCCAAAGACGAAAAAGCAGATTTTGATTCATTATTTCAGGATCCAGATAATCTATATAATGATGGAGATGATGCTCTTGAATAACAATATAAAATTCGACAGAACGAATTATCCGACGTTGAATCAATTTACATCACCACTTCAACCGCCTGATTCAATCGTTTTAAACCGGGAAGATGAAGTCAATCAGATAATTTCTGTTTTTCATAGATCAATAATCAAAAATGCCATGTTGTTATCTGAACCTGGAGTTGGAAAAACTACCCTAGTTAGAGAAGCTGCAAGACTTGATAAAAAAAGACAATATTTTGCAGTGGATATAGCTAATTTAACTAGTACCGATGGTATAACCTCAAACATTGAAGCGTTGGCAGCTCATAGAACGAAAAAACTGGCAGATGAAGTTCAGCAATTTCAAATTGCTAATAAGGAAAATGGATATAGTATCGTTCTTTTCATGGATGAAATTCATCAATTGTTTCATAACGCGCCAGCGGCTTTACAGGCTTTAAAACCTATTTTGGCGAAATCTGGTACTACTGATGTTAAAGTAATTGCTGCCACAACTTACCAGGAATACATAGATAATCTCCAATCAGATCAGGCTTTAGACGAACGTTTTCAAACGATTAAGTTAAAAGATATTGATACGACCACGGCACTTAAAATTCTACAATCATTGGCAAAACAGTTTGCACCAAACGATCACATCAGCTTAAATCTATTGAAACAAATAGTAGAAGTTTCTGAACGATTTTTACCATCCGAAAAGCAACCAAGAAAGAGCATAAATATTTTTGATTCAATGTTAGGACAGCATAGGGCACTAAATTTACCAATGGATAAATCTTTGCTACAAAAGGTTATGTTTCAAAATAAAGGTGTTGAAATTGACTGGAACGTGAACGTAGAAAAAGTTAATGATTATCTAAGTTCTAGGGTTTTAGATCAACAATTCGCCATTAACGAAGTGACTAAGAAACTGTATATATCGGTAGAAGGATTAACTGACGAAAATAGACCCCAAGCTTCATTTTTATTTGCCGGTCCAACAGGGGTTGGAAAAACAGAGTTAGCAAAATCAATGGCCAAAAGTCTCTTTGGCACTGAGGATTCAATGATTCGCTTTGATATGTCAGAATATGGTCCTGGAAGTAACATTAATGATTTTAGAGAAAGATTAACTGATCGTATGTGGGAACACCCATTTTCTATACTTTTACTTGATGAAGTAGAAAAGGCCAGTCCTGCCATCAGAAAATTGTTGCTTCAAGTTTTAGATGATGGCCGTTTAACTAATCGATATGGTAGACAAACAATCTTTAGTAACTGCTACATTGTTATGACAACAAATAGTGGTAATGAAATATATAAGGATATTCAAGGATTTGTTGATGCTGATTCTGCTGAAGTGCGTGAACAAAATATGATGAAATACAAAACAATTATTCGTACTAGTTTAATTGGTGATGGTTCAGAAACAGAGAAGAAAGATAAGTTTCCGCCAGAATTGTACAACCGTATTGATTCTGTCATCATTTTTAAACCGCTGGGTAGGGACGCTAAAATTCAAGTAACAAAATTGCGTATGTCAGAGCTAGCTCAAAAGATGAAACGTAAGTTTGGTATCAATTTATACTTTGACAAAAAAGTAGTTGAGTACATTGCACTAGAAAAAACTGATGATTCAACGGATGCAGGTGCTGGTCGAGAAATTAGACGTATTTTAAAAGATGATGTTTTAGCTCCTCTAGCCAAATTTATGAACAAAAATCCTAATGTACAAAATATTGGCGTTTTAGTGTCTGGCAATATGGTTTACAACGATCCTACTAATTTAAAACAGTTTAGTACAGCACGTATTAAAGTTGGTCAATTAAGTTCAAATTGATATTGGAGTGATACATATGAGAATGTCAACAAGATTATTCAAAATACCTTCATTCGGATTAGATTCATCAAAGTTAGAACTCCGTTTAAATCTTTCAACAGATAAATTTCAAACAAAGTATCAGCTTTATGTAGTAGATATCATGACTATTGCCTTTGCCATTTTCTGTTATATGGGATTAATTTTTGAAACCTTTTTTAAAAATGGTGGTGGTTGGGGGATTATTTTATTTTCAGCTGGTTATATATATTTGTGCTATTTATTTCTAGGAAGAACTAAAAATCAAATGAGGGGCATATCATACTTTATTCCAGCCTTTAAATATCCTGTTAAATCAGATCGACATGTTCATACCTTAAAAAGTTCTGATTCTAAAACATTGGAATTACTGTACGACATTAAAGATATTTATACGGATAAATTTAACAATAGTTTTCTTGTTTTTGAAAATAATGACGTAGGACAAATTTATAGCATCATTGGTAATGGATCCAATTTAATGTTTGAAGACGATTTAGACACTCTGTTACATAATTCAAAAATTTTTCACAAGGGTATTAGTGTAAATACGTCATTAACTTATGATACAACGTTAGCTCCTCAACGTGTAAAAAAGCAGCTGCACAATTTAAATATGCAAAAATCAAAGAATATTTTTTGTACCAATAAATCAAATGGTTTAAAAAAAGTTTATGCACAAAATTACCAAGTCATGGATCAATTCGTCGGTCAAACATTCAGATCAATTCACCAATATCTGATAGTTAGATCAGTTAATACAGAATTACTAGCCGATATTAATCAAAGACTTTTAAATAATGCATATAATCCTGACTCTAATCACATCAATGTTCCATTTTTACAATCTGCACGTCTTTTGGAAAAATCCGAAATGATTGAATATATGAAAGAATTTGTTTCTGCACAAAGCATCCATAAAGATAAGGTGAGCGATTAAATATGAATGTATTGAATGCTATTCATGACAAAACCAAAAAACTTAGTAAAAATGCCATGTTATCTAGCAACAATTTTTTAATGAAAATTAAACCCAAAACGGGTTACGTTTTTTTTAGCGACTATTTTAAAGTTGATAATTGTGTTGGCACGATTTTAACTGTCTTTCACTCTCAAGGTTCTGATAGAAATATGGGACCGATGTGGTCTATTTCTCTGATACCGGGTAACTTAGGAAAAAATGTTACTTGTCATTTGATTACACACGTTTCAACTATGTCAAAAAAATGGGTCGATGACAATCAAAAAAACGCCGACAATGATGCTAAAAGTCAAATTCAAGAAGACAATCAGAAAGGATCCTCAAAAGATCGACACATATCTAAAATGCGAATTAACGACATTAACCAAATTGCTAGTGAATTAATTCGCGGAGACTCATATTTAAGAGTGGCTTATAAACTATTAATTAAAGCTCCAAATTTGTCAGAATTAGATTTAGCCATCGATAGAGTAAGTCGAATGTATGACGACAGGTTTGAGCGATTATATGCCACTGCCTTTGATGGACGTCAAATGGAGGATTTCCAAAACTCATTTAAATCGGCAAATGACCAAATAGGAAAGAATTACTTGTTCACTTCTACGGAATATGCCGGCGCTTACAATCTAGTTACTCAAGGTATTCATGATCCCAATGGAGTATATGTAGGCAGTATGGTCGGAGATATTAACTCCTCAGCTGTTCTTTGGGATACGGATTTATTTCAAAATCATGTAAATGTAGGTTTTGATTCTGCTGCTGAAACTGTTAGTGGAGATGTTTCTGATGTAAATATATTTAAAAATGTAAGAGCTGCATCTATGTGGGGGGTAAAAATAGCTCAAAGTGTCTTAATGAATAATCATCGAGTAATTCACCTGGTTCTTTCATCTGAACAGACTGAAATTGATGGAGAATTAGTACCTGATATTATGTCAATTGGTGCTGACCTTTCTGATATTTCAACATTAATCTCTATGGACAAAGGAGAACTGAATCCTTTTGAAATAATAGGTGAAGCCAATACACCTAAAGAAGAATATTCAAGTATTTTTTCTCAACAAATCGAAAAATTAAAATTAATGGCCAAGCAATTCAACCCTAATCTTTCAGCAGAAGCTTTAAATTTACTAGCTGATGTTATTAAAAAATTCTATATCGATCAAAATATGTGGACCGATAATGCTCAAGAACACACTGATCGTGTTAAACTGTTGAATTTACCACACGAACAATATCCAAATACAGATATTTTTAGGCAATATGTCAACAATGAATATGAATCAGCGTCTGCTAATAAAGGTCTCGGTTTTGACACTGCAGATCTACGCTCACTAAGTTCAATTTTTAGACAAATGAGAGATGAATATGGTGACCTCTTTAATAAAAAATCATCGGACTCATTAGACAGAGTTAATCAAACTCCCCAAGTTTATTATGATTTTTCTAAGTTGTTAGAGCGTGGTAGAGCTGTAACTATGGCTCAATTCGTTAATGCTTTAGGATTCGCAACTTTATCGATGAGAAGTGGTGACGTTCTTATAATTCACGGGGTTGACGTTCTGGATCAAGAAAGAGACGAGTCAATTATCAAATATGTTCAAGATGTTTTATCAAGACTATCCTTAAAAAATATTAGAGTCGTCTATTTGTACAATTCAATCAAAAGTATGTTGGATCAATCAAACTTTAATGGACTAACCTCTGCTGATTATATATTGACTGGACGCATGGATAATTCGTTGTTAAGACAATATGAACAAACATTAAACGTACAAATGCCAGCGGAATTGAAAAACGTAATCTCTCGAAAAGATAATCGAATTTGCTATTTAAGAAGAGATTTTAACAATTTGACCTTTTGGGGCGACCCAATGATTGGCCAAGACTTTAATTAACTAGAAAGTAGAAAGCTAGAAAGCGTGCTTATATGACCCAAAAAAAGATTAGCTATATCAAAAAACATAAGTGGTTAACATTTTTAATAGCTATATTACTTGCATTATCTCTGGATTTTTTAGCAACCCAAGTTCAACATACTTACTATTTTGATCCACCTGTACATAAAGTTTTTGCTGATAGTCAATCATCTGAGCCGGATGCTGCATCTCCTCAATCAGATTCTGATTCTAAAGATAAAGATTCTAGTTCTGACAAAGATAGCAAAGACGATGATAAACAAGATACGAAAGATACAGAAGACATTGATTTTTCTAAAATATCTAAAGACGCAAATGTACAGGCATTTTCCAGTGATAAAAACAAGCATGAGCTTTTAACTCATGCTGGCAATATGTGGAGCATGATGGGCTCAAAACATGCTGATTTTGCAGGCATCAATCCATTCAGTATTTCTACCAAGGTAGACAAAACAGCTACTCAGTCTGCAATGTTACAAGCAGATAAACAATCCAAATTTGACGATGGTAATGGACATAAAAAAGACAAAAGCCACTACTATGATGCATCAGCTTTTGGTTTCATTTTAACCCAGACTGGACTGGACCATTCCCACCTCAATGACGGTGTATTAGATACTTTTAAAACATTCGGCCGCTTTTTAATGGGTGGAGCCGTAATGCTAGGTTATTTGCTAAATGGAGTAGTGCAATATCTCTTTAGTGTGATTTTTAAACTCTTATCATATTTGAACGTTGCTGACTGGATTGGTTATGGAGCCGATTCTCTCCCCCAGAATAGTCCATTCAGATCAATAGCTCAATTGATTAATGGTATTTACTCTAATGTAAAAGATATTGGTTTTTGGGGAATTGGCTTTTCATTAGCAATTGGAATTACTTTAGCAATTTTTGGTATCAGATTTAGTCGACACGAACAAAGTCGTGGAACCATCTCAGATACATTCAGTGCATTTTTTAAAGTCTTTTTAAAATATTTCATAATTGTTGCATCACCGTTTATTTTTGGTGAGTTCATGTCTGCATTAATTAATACTGGACAAGATATGTATGCAGATGACAATACTTCCCAATATGCAATTTACTCCAATCTTATATCATTTCAAGACTGGTCTGAAAAAACACGCTTAGCATTACCTAATGGCTTATCGACTGAATTACCTGTTACCTATGCGCAAACTAAAGTCCCTATTGTTTCTCATAGAGATGCACTAACTATTAATGCATATGGTGGAAACTTAGGAAATGCCAGAGAGTTGTCTCAAAATGTAGAGCAAGACGCATCTGACGGTGGCGTTTTAAATTCGGGCACTTCAATTATAAATAACATTAGCGGTTTGGGTGATGCTGGACACAAAATTTTAGAATCGTGGATGATGTCGGATAGTTATATAGCGTCTGATTGGGAATCCTATGCGAAATCACATTTAAGCAATCAAGAACTCAAAAAAAGTAAAACAAAAAATAAAGAATTTCAAGAAGATTTGATGACTGATGGCGATCTGACAACTAATGACAAAGACGTTACCGATTCTAAAAGATATTATGTTAATGCTCATACACCAAATACTTCTAGATCCCCAATCGGAGAATCTGATGGAACTACTGGTAGTTATGGATCTGGGCTAAGTACTATCGGCATGTATAACTATCTATTATCAACTTTTTCAGGAGATCAAATTAAATTCACTAACGCTAGCGATGAAGCTAATAGTCAATCAACACCAGTTCATTTATCTGTTGGTTTAATTGGCAGAGGAGTTACTGCCATTGGTAATGGTTGCTTAATGATAGCAGAAATTTGGGCTATGGCGTTATTAGGATTAATGTTTGCTTTGCTGGCTGTTAATGCTGTTATATCATCGGTTCCCAAACAGTTCGGCTATCTTCTAAAAACTGCAGTGAGTCCTATTCAAGGTGTAGTAGATGTAGTAATGCTGGGGTTTGCATTATTCATCCAGGTAACTGTTGGCGGCTGGTTCTATGAAATGTCTAAGGAAATGATAGTCGCCTTTTCAACTATGGCTGATGGAATGTTCACAGGAAGTGGTTCTACACTGTTCACAAGTACCATCTTGCCACATCATGTTCAACTAGCTGGAGCTGTAAGTTCATTGGCTTATGGAGCCATAAATGTAGCAGTAGCCGTACTATTGTTTTGGTTATGCGGCGCCTTACTAAAATCTCGTTCAACTATTTTCAATTCTTTAGCTTCTGTTGGCGAAGAATGGATTCGCTCATTCACCAGTCTCTTTAACAAGCAACAAATTAATGCGCCTAATAGAGAATTTGACAGTAGATCAGGAGCTCCAGCTTTGAACACTACTGATTCAAACGGCAATAATAGATTTGCTTCTGCATTTGGCGACGATGGTGAAAGTAATTCTATCAGCAATGATAGAAACGCTGGTGGTTTTGCTGGGTCGGGAACAAATTATAATTCCGGTGCCCAAAAAAGATCTGCAGCTCTAGCTAATCCAAAGTCGCCAATTGGAAAAGCCGCAACGGGTGCTTCTAATATGAAAGATGCTATCCGCGCAGAAGCTGGAAACAAAGGATTAGATCCAGATAATATGTCTAAAGCTGCCAAAGCTAAAGCAGGTGCTAAATACTTGGGAACATCAATTGCAGCAAGTGGTCTGAATGGAGTAGGTCAAGTATTAGGAAGCAAAGGTTTGAAAAACACTGCTAAAGATATTAAAGGGATTCAACAGGCTAACATTGATAAAGGATTACAAAATGTCAATGATTCTCCAAAATCTGCCGCTAGAAATACTAATCCTACATCAGAAAATTCAGGAAATAACGACAATAATACTGAAGATGTAAACATGGATTCTAAAGGATTATTAAATTCATTGGAGTCCATGCCGGATTCTGATGAAACTAATTACACGGGAAATGGACAACCTTTTGAACCTAGTGATCAAGATTTAGAAAATATGGCCAATGACCAAGGAGAACCTTCCGATCCTAATAAAGCAAATGATCAAAATGGACAACCTTTTGAACCTAGCGATCAAGATTTAGAAAATATGGCTAATGAAGAAGGAGAAGCATCTGATCCAAGTATAGATTTTGTTAAAAATGCGCAACAAGAAAAGGAAGCTGAATCTGAAGCAGCAATTAAAGATAGTACTAGCGATGTTAGAACAGCTAAAGCAGATTTAGGAACCAAACAAAACAACTTAAAAGCCATTCAGAATGATCCTGATGCAACTCCGAAACAAATTGGCAAAGCAAAAGCTGCCGTGAATACGGCTAAATCTAATTTAAAAGGATCTCAAAAGTCAGCCATATCAGCATTTAGTAACGCGCCGGCAAAATATAATTTTACAAAACCACAATCTGGAATTACTAATCAAACTGCACTAAAACATTTACAAAATATTAAAAATGCTCAAGTAGGTGTTCGGTCGGCTGCTAATACGGCATGGAAAAATGTAGCAAGTCCAGAAGCTAGAAAAAATTACTCAGAAGCTAAAGCAAATTTACAAACTGTTATGAATAGTGCAACCGAAGCAGGATTGGATGTTAATTATTTGGGAAAAACTAGCAATGTTAATGCTGCCAAGCAAGAAATTATAAATCAAGGGTTAAACGTTGCTAATGGTAAGCAAACTATTAGAGATGCAATTAAAAATAATTTAGAAAATCTTTCGGCGCAATAAATTTTTAAAAGCCTTGAAAGGAGGTGAGAAACATGGGATTTATATTTCTAAAAAATTTATTTTTTCCAAAAACAATATTTGTTTCTGGGTGGCAAGTAGAAAATTTTTTGACAAACTTTAAGAATTGGTTAGATACCAATGCTAATAAAGTGATTTTAATTGCTGGTATTATTTTAATTGCTGGCACGGCAATCTTTGCAACTATGGCAGTCTTGTCCAATCGCAATAGAGCTAGATACACTTGGCTAGCGGTTGCATGCCTAATATTAGGTGGTGCGGAATTTTATGGGGGAATGAATTTATTCAAAACCATGAGTGATGGATCGCAGGTTACGATGCAAAACTTAGGCGGTGGATTTATTTTGCCTATTCAAACTTTAATTCCATTGTTAATTCCATTTTTGGGTTTCGGGGTTTGAATTTATAATTCAAATACACAAAGAGTGACGGTCAAACGGCCGTCATTTTCTTTATTTTTTTCGATATAATAGGTAAAAAATCCAAAAATGTGAGATACTGTATCTGTACTAATAATTTCTAGGAGGTACAGTACATGAGCAAAGAAGATCGTCTAGCTAAAAAAAATGCTAGACAAGAAGAACGCAAAAAAAGAAAAGCAGAACGTGATCAAAAAAGAGCAGCAAGGAATCGAAAACATGACTTGGAAAAAAGAGATGCAGATATACATAAAAAGACGAGGCGACATTCAAAAACCATTAGACATGGTCACAAATTAATCGAAGCATTAAAAATAGCAGAGATGAGACCTTCTCAAGTTTTGACCGAATTACATAATCTAATCGAAAAAAATCCTACTGGTATTGTTCAAAAAACTGACAAAGGCTACCGTTTAATCGCTATTAATGACGTTGAATTCGAACGTGTTAAATTTACTAAACATTCTGAATGGTTTGGAGAATTTAGTACACTCTTAGATAAAAACAATATATCATCAGCAACTTTAGTAGCGGATGCCGCAGCTGGATATATTATTTTAGTGCCAGATAATGAAACCTTAGAAAATTTAGATGCCATTCCTGAATTTCAAAATGCTAATTTTAATTGGGCTTATTTCCCTTTTGAAGCACCTGATGATGACGTTGAATTAAAATCACAAATCTCGGATGAAACTATTACTTTAGCAGAATTAGTCAATATGCTGGACCAAGATAATACTAATGATTATGATTCTAATATTAATATTGATGAAGAGATACAGGACCATAAGAATACAGACATATTTTCTGAAATTGATACTAGCAAAAATTCAGAAGCAGAAATTCAGCAAAATAAAAATATTCCTGAAGAAGATAATATTGACACTAACGATCCTATTTTTGATGATGACACTTCAATGGATGATCTATCTGCACTTTTAGATGAAAGATTAGGTTTAGATACAAGTACAGATCCAGTTACATCTAACAATAAGGAATTAGATACTTCTGTACAAAACAGTGAAAACAATAAAACTCAAAAACAGTGGTCGAATTTTATTACAGTTATTAAAGATGAATTAACTGATCAATCCGATTTAAAATTAAATTTTGATTTATCAGAGTTACAAAAATCGTTAAATAATAATTCAGTTCCTCAATTTTCTTTAATTTCAGATGATGATCCCAATTCACTTAATTCTCTTCAAAATAGATTTAAAAGTAATTTTAATGATCAATTAAAGCAACTGCATGACCAATATAGCAAATTAATTGAAATGTTCATCGTCCGACAAATAAATTTAATTTTAAAATCAGTTACTAATAAAACGTCAGATATACTAGAATCATCAATCTATTATCAAAAACGCAAAGAGATTGATCAAAATCATCAAACAATTCAAAAGAATATGTCTGAAACAATATCAAAATCACAGTCCTCAGTAATCCAAGAATACAATCAAAAAAAGCAACAATATGTTAATTCAATCAAGGAACAGGCAAATATTGAATTTGATCAAAAATATGGCGAAGAACTTAGTTTTAAAAAAGAAAGAATTGCTAATAAATTAAAATCAGATATTCAAACTCAATATAGTCTAGACTTAGCTAACTTAAAACTTGATCGTCAAAAAGATGCAAACAAACTAATTATGGAGATGTCAGACTCTTTAATTAACAATGTTCAAAAATTGAATTCTGCCATGATTAAAGATGAAAAAAGACTGTTTGACCAATATAGTGATGTTTTAAATAAGCAAAATATCAATTATAGAGAAAAAGAAGATTCCAGAATTCAAGTTATGGGTGATGAATTAACACATGATCATCAGATTGAAAAACTGAAATTGGAATTGGAGCAGCAGAAATCAGATTTTGAAAAATCACGTAAAGAATTGGAGGATCAAAAAACATCAGAAATAGAAAAAATAACAAATGAGTTAAAAAAAGGTTCGGCATCTAAATTAGATCAGCTTCAAAAGGATAAAGAATCATTGATCAATGATAACCAACTTTTAGTTAAATCAATAAAAACTCTAAAAAATGATTTTAAGCGGGATTATGAGTCAGAAATTAATGGTTGGAAATCTCAGACAGAGTTAGCCAACCAAAAATCTAATGAAGCTACTCAAAAAGTAAACAAAAAGCTATTAATTTCAGCACTTACATCAGGTGGAATAGTCTTTTTAGTTATGTCTCTAATGGGTATATTGCTAATTAATACCAACAAACAAGTTTCTGCAAGTGGTAATAGCAGTAACGAAAAAGTGTTTATATTACCTTCTCAAAATTCTCAAGGTAAAAATGAACAAACGAATGCAAAAATAGCACATATTTCTGGCTATAAAGCCACTGCAATAGATCCAGAAAACAATAATCCAGTTAAGACAGTAATTATTCCAAAAGAAACCGACAAATACACTAAAGGACAGAACATAACAGGGTTTGTAAACGGAAATAGCAAAAAAACTTTGAAGTTGAAAGTAGTTCAAACCGAAGATAACCACATATTTTTAAGTGATTCGTATAATAATCACTATCAATTTAACAAATAAAGCCATTAAGGCTTTTGATTTTACATAAGGAACTTGAGCTAAATGACTAAAAAAAATAGAAATGAAAAATACCAATACGGATATGACGATTTTTCTAATAGGGACATATATAATACTCCAGATCGTTATCGGGGAAGTACTCCTCAAATTAAGTCTAAATCCTTTGTTTATACCTCTACGTTAATATCAAGTATTGTTAGCTATTTAATAGCAAGCATATTCTTCTCAGCAATATCAAAAGCAATTGATTACTTAAAAGGCCTAACGACACCAATTCCAATTATTCAACAAGAATCATTTTGGCAATATTGGCTAAATTATTTTACTTCACCACATAAAATTATGTGGATGTTAATAATATGTTTTTTAATTTCATTATTTGTTTATGTATTTTTGGATCGTCAATGGCAGGTAGAAAATGAAGAATCTAGAACGGATGATATTAATCAATATCAAAATGACTCTGACTTAGTTCAACCAGAAGATATGCCTGTCAAATTTGATATTTTCCCAGATGCTGGATACCATTCTGATAGAAATGTAACTGCTGTGTTGGGTCATATGCAATTAACCAACCATGGTCTTAAAAAAGTTCAAGCTACCCAATTTTTTGATAAAGATCAAATCATTGAATACGATGATGGTTATCAGGAAAATGTTCACAAAGGCGAGCCCTTATTAGATGACGTCGATGACCCAATTACAAAAACGGAATCCTTAATTGATAATAAATTCGGTGACGATCTATTCGATACTTCTGAAGTAGCTAAAATTGCAAATTTAAGAAAAAGATATGATCCAACAAAATTAGATTATAATCCAGATCATAAAAGAGAAAAACCAGATAAATCAACCGTTGCTGATCAAATCAATTCTGATTGGTATTTACCAAATTATGAACGTGAAAGGGCAGCTGGTATATACATAGTTGATACTGAACCTAATAATACAATAGTTGCTGGTACTTCGCGTTCACATAAAGGACAAACAGTTGTAGAACCAACAATTGATATTCTGTCACGTCAAAAACACTTGGATAACATAGTTACCAATGACTCAAAGTCAGAACTCAAAATCAAATTTTATTACATTCTTAATAAGCGCGGATACGATGTTGTGTCTTTCGATTTAATTAATACTACTAAGACAAATATTTATAATCCCTTGGGCTATGCCGTTGAAGCAGCTAGACAGGGAGACAATCAAAAGGTAGAAGAGTTCATAACTACTATCAGTGACGTATTCTTCTCTGCTAAAGACTCAGAAGATCCGATGTGGCCACATGCTGCTAGTGCTGCTTTTAAAAGATCGGCTTTAGGACTAATAGATTTTTACATGGAAGAAGAACGTGAATTAAGAATTAAATCCGTTATAGATCATGAAAATCCTAATATATTAAATCAAAAATTAGACGAATTATGGGGACACGTCACTCTTTACAACGTTTACCAAATGATGACACAACTCGCTAGTAAAAAAAGTGACGACCCAGACTTAGTATGTATTAGCGACTTTGAAAAAAAGCGTTTTGCCGGTAAAGAAAAAGCTAATATTAAGGATTATCTGACGCTATTCTTTGACGCTACTGCTGCATTACCCATGAATGCTTTAAGAACATCAACTCTAAATCAAGACAACATGCTAAGATCTATTGCTAAATCCGAAAAGACTATTGCTTCTGTTTATGGAATTGCCTTGGCAGAAATGCTTTTTTTCACTGACGACAAAATAGCAGCATTAACTTCAGGAAGACCTAGCCAAAATTTTGATATTGTAGGAATGGCTTTTCCTAGACGTGTGGGAGTAAGATTTGACCCCTTGTACATAAAAAAATGGGGATTAGTTAATCAATCATATAAATGGTCCGCCTACTACGACGATAAATTTACTAAACGCTATAGTGGATCAGACTTTGAACATCAAGGACATATTGATAAAAACGGGTGGGCATGGTTTTACTTCAAAGGCATTTTGAAGAACATGCGTTCTTATTTCAAATTAAAGATTATTGATAGCAATTCAAATCTGCTAATCAAAACCTATTATTTTGAATTTATTAAAGACTACAGACACTCTTTAGATGGCCGCAAGTTTGTTAAGAATCCAATTCTAAACCAACGTGTAATTGATGGTGGGACGTTAAACGAATTACACCCAATTTATGATGAAAATAAGCATATTACTGGATTTAAACATCGAATTGAAACAATCACTTTAAAAAATAAATCACTTTTACTTGATGATGATTTAAAAACAAATTTGAACGAAAAACATGCTATTTTCACTCAAACGGAAGTCCATTATGTTGAACAGCCTAAAGCGGTATTCTTCATCACGCCACCTCATTTAATGACTTATTCAAAAATTATTCTTATTCTGTTAAATCAAATGTTCAATATGCAGGTTGACAAAGCGTATTCAATTAAATCTGATCAAAAACCGATGTATAAAACAAAATATATCTTAGATGAAGTTGGTAACCTCCAATCTGATGGCCAAGGCATTCCATTTTTGCAAACCAAAGAATCCATTGGTTTAGGACAAGACCAACAGTACACTTTAATTTTACAAACATTTCAGCAATTAAAAGACATCTACGGTGACTCCATAGATAAGATCTTACAAGGTAATACAAACAACATAATATTTTTAAAATCTACTGACGATACCATGCTTGACACATTGGAAAAAATAGGCGGAACCAGGCATGAGGCGCGCTATGAAAGCAAATCGGTTACCAAAAATTCCGAAGCCGTTGTCAGAAAGGTTGAAGCCAAAGTTCAAAGAACGGTAAGTATTAAAGAAGTTCCTGTTATCAGCAGAAATGATATGTTATTAATTCCAAAAAACAATTCAATGGTTTTTGGACGTGGTAAGCCCATTTGGAACAGAAATCAGATGGCATTACCGATGTCATGGCGTTTACTCCAAGATCAATTTGACCCTCAGCAGCCCAAATACACTATTGACAATATACCCTCAATGGTTAATACAACAGACTTTGATGTCCGCCAAAATCAGCCTGATTTTGTAGCGATGGTTACTAAGCGAGTTCGCCAAGCTCAGATAGCTAGCTCAGTTATTAAGCGATATAAAGAAGTTAATAATTTGAGTAATGCTGAATATAACCGATTAGACATTGAGCAACTATCCCAAGAGTTAATGCGTGGTATTAATCAAAATATTGAACAAGAGAATAAAGAAAAACAAGATGGGCAAGACGAGGTTAGTCAAACCTTAAAAGATGCTGGTTTAGATGATGAAACAGGATTCGACATCAAAGCTGACATTGAAAACAACTCAAACTCTAATGAGTCGGATTGGCTCAAAAATCAAACAAATAAATTTGAACAAAAAGCAGAGGATAATCTCGAATTAAAAGATGCAATGAGAGATATTCAACAAGAAAATCAAAAATATACTCAAAAAGTATACGCCAACGGTTTATTATCAAAATCTGATTTATCAAAATATTGGAAGCAGTTTGAACCTGAGCTGGTTAAAGCGTATGCCGAACTGATACCAGATTTTGCAAAGTCTCAAAAATTTGAAGTTGATAAGTATCAGCAGCTGTATTCGATTGATCATAATACCGGTGAATTACAAAAGCTCATTGAGACAAATAAAGATCCAGATAGCCAATTAAGTAGTGAATTAGAAGCAATGGATAAAGCTGCTGAGAATCCTAATAAAAAGGTTAAGAGCTTTGGTTCTACAAATAATAGTATCCAGTACAGTATTAAAACGGAGTTTATTGATTATCTAACATCTTTAAATAATTGGTCAACTATTGTAAATGGTAAATTTGATCGAAAAGTTGCTCAATATTATCGACAAAAAGATACGAATTAAACATTAGAAAGGATTATTCACAATGAACAATAACTCAAGTAAATTAATTAGTAGAAGCTACTGGACGTTTTATCAATTAGTAAGAATGGCTATAAAAGATGAGCAATCTGCTAACAATAAGATTAATGTAAAAATGTCTGATATAAAGACAGCGCTAAATAGTTTTACGTCATTAAATAACCCTTTGATTTTGCAACAAGCAAGTATTCAAAAAGCGGCCAATGCGTTACCAAAGCAGTTAAATAAAATTGCAAATCACTTAAAAGACGCGCAAGAAACAAAGCAAAAATTGAATACAATCAATAACTCTTGGAACAAACTTCGCCAAATAAACATACTACCTGTCAGTTCTTTAGATCCTAGAATCTCTAATTTGTCACAAATACTACCACAACAAGTTTTTTATACCAATGCAGAAAATGTAGAAGCTTTAAACAAAAGTTTCAATAAAAATCAATTAAAATTAACTGTTTCCGCTTCTAGAATGAATAATGAACAAACCCAGGTTGCACCTACATTCTCTAACAATACTAATAATCCTGAACAGATGAACAAAATTAACAGTTGGATTTTATCAAAGCAAAAACTATTGGATAGCTATTCATCAACAACCAATAGACCCCAATCTAATACCAACAAAGTAATGTATAACTACCAAGATGTTCTCAACGAATTATCACCGTACATGACAGACAATGATGTTCATACTTTGCAAACCTCGTTTGATAAAAATAGTAAGTGGCCAGCTGCAACTATCGAACGTGCTAAAGAAGTCTTAGAATTTATGTACGACAACGGATTGAGTTTTGATATTAGCATTAACGAACAATATCACAACCAAATATCTGCCAAGTTAAACGATGGTAAAAATGTTACTGTTCGTATTTTGGACAGAAACCCACTATATATTGGCCAAGTTTATAACGGCGTTGGTGAGTTCTATTATTTAAATCAACGCCGAAATCAGCCTAATTCTTCCTTACCATCAGCAACGGCTGCTTTAGGTTTAGCTATGGGGATGGATTCAACAGCTGTAATTCAGAATACATCTAATGGTTCGTACGTTCACACTGAAAAATCTAGTCAAAGATTGTACTTCAAACCGAACAAACGAGATATTAATTTAGTAGATCCTAGAATTACCAAAGAAGATGCTAAAAAGCGCATTGAAGATATGATTAAAATTGCTAGAAAGCATTATACTGAAGAACTTTTGGGAGAAGATTTAACTGGCTTTGATGATAGCATTGCAGATGATCAAAGAGCTTTAAATGATCGTATGAACAGCTTAAATTTGACAGATGATGATCTAAAAGTTTTACGTAAAGTTTTAGTGCCTCAAATTGGTGATGATAATGTTGATAAACAACGTGAATTTGTCCTAAGTAATGCCGAAACACTAATTAAGTTTAATAATAGTTCAGACAAATTATCTCAGGTAACCAGTTGGCTTAAAGATAATAAAATATCTGTTGACAACTTCGTAAGCATTATTAAAAATTCAAACAATCAAGAATTGAGAGACACTTATCCAAGTTCTTTTCAGAGGTCCATTCTCAATCAGCCAATCGAAGATCAATCAGAAGTTAAATCATTAACTGACGATCAAAAGTCATTGTTAGAAGACATTGAAGCGCTGACTGATGACTTTGTTGGTACATATGATGAGGGTTTCAATCCAACTAAGGTCATGAACTTTAACAACGTGGAAACACATCATGATGTTATTGATCAGTTAATAGCCGATTTGAGAAAAGCCGAATATGATTCAAGTAAGTTCAAAGGAACCGACTATACAACCAATTCAACAAAAGAAAAATTAATAGTTTTCAATAATGATACAGGTAAAACTCTAAGCGAAGTAACTAATCCTTTTCAAAAAGAAGTAATACTTCACGTTCAAAAGGTTTTAAAAAGGGCGCAAGTGGCCAATGTCCAAATCAAGATGGATGATAATGGAATTATAAGGTGGAGCGGGCAACACAAAGTAAAAAAAGAACTAAGACCAATTACAGGAGATATTGGTCAGGTATTTATCCCAGACGAAAAAGGTATTATCAACACTCAGTTCAACAGTCAAGAAAACTATTCATTTGTTCCGGGAATAAAAGGCTACTTTACTCATCAAAATATTGATCAACCTAGAATGCAACGACTGAGAGGAAATGGTTATAAACAAATTCTATTCAACAAATTAAATTCTTCATTAGTTGAACAACTAACTCATGGTTCTGTTGATGTAAACGGAGTAGACTTAACCACTCTGGCCACTGACACAACACGCTTAAATAAACTCTATCATGGTGATGTTTACGGTACTAGACTGAAAAATAATTGGTATGTGGAAAGTAAGTTAAGTCCAGATCTTAAACGACAAATAATTAAAACCTTAAATGGTCGTGTTCGTTTTGATAACAAGCTGGGAGAGTATGCTACTACTTTTTCCGAAAACCTAAATAGTTCAATCAAAGGTAAAGCACACACAGTCGGTGAAAATCAAAGAATCAGTGATTTAGTAGACAATAAAAATATGCGCGTATTGTACAACGACTTATTGGGTACCTTTGATATGGCTATGACCGCTACTAATAAGTCTCAAGGATTAGTACTGTATTTGGCTGATGGCGCAACTTTAAATACGGATGGTACATTTACCCCTGTTGCAATTAAAAATCGCGTACCACGTGCACCATTAAGAAATACTGACTATTTTAAATATGCAGGTAACGATGCGTGGGATCGTCAGCAAATGTCCGCCAACCAAATGCTAACAGCGTTAAAAACCGATGATCACACTAATTTGATGCTCGGTACTTTCGGAGGGTTCACTTATGACGACTCCACAGTAGTTTCAAAAGAATATGCTGAACGCAATTCAATAGTTAATGAAGATGGCGTTTCAAGACCTTTGAAAATTGGCGATAAGATTGCTGATGTTCATGGTAATAAAGCAACTATTGGCTTAATAGTTGATAGAAATATGGATCCTAAAGAAGCTCAAGATCAAAAGTTAACTAATGAAGTCAATATCTTTAAAGAAAATCCCAACTTGGATGTAGTAATGTCACCATATTCTATTATTACGCGTGATAATGCTGGGTTAATTCGTGAACTCCAAGAAAATAAAGATGATATCCAAGACGTTTACCATAACGATCAAAAAATTGGTCAAATGAGTAAGGCAAATACCATTATTACCAACATGTTAGTGGATTCAAAAACACATTCTTATTCCAAACAGGACGTTCAACAAGGTAAAGGACGAAAGTTTTCTAGTCAACTCACCTGGGCTTTAAATGAAATGAATGCTAGTGGTTTAATCAATGAGGCGTTTAGCAAAAATGATAAAGCCTGGTCAGATTTTAGAGAATACTTATTAACCACGGGACTAGATCTTAAAGCTAATGGCGAATTAGTAGCAGGCAAAGATCCTAATACTATCGAAAATAGAAAAGTATTTGACGTTCAGAAAATGGCTAATAATCCTGATATCAACATTGATGCTAGCAGTTTTATAAAACAGATTGGTAATCAAGGTGGAATTCTTAAACTGCCAGTAGAAGTTAAACTAGCATCAGGAATAAAAACAAACGAATTACCCATTCTCAGTGCAACGTTACGTCGCAATACAGAATTATTAACGTCAAATATTAGGGTTAATGATTACACAGAAGATTATGGGAGAATTTACCAGTCAGCAAAATCTTTATGTGAAAGCAATCCTAAAGAGATAGCTAAAAAACAAAAAGAGTTGCAGTCGAATGTTGATACATTACAAAACAAGATTGTTAATAATCAACTAGGTGGATTTAACGGAGAATACACAAAACACTCATTCTTAAAAGATCATATTATGAGTCGCAGAATGCCTAATTCAGCAACAGCTGTATGGACTGCCGATCCAAGACTTAATCTGGATAGGTTGGCAATATCGTCTAAGATTGCTCGTGATCTAAAAGTAAAAAACTCAGACCAATATATAACTATGTTTAGAGATCCTGTTTTACATGCAGGTTCCGTTCGTGGAATAAAAACCAATGTTGATAAGAATTTGACAGGAATTGCAATTAATCCAATTATGGATAAATCGTTTGATGGAGATTTTGACGGCGACTCCATAGGATTAATTAATTTCAAATCTAAAGAAGCCCAAAATGATATGAAAGACAAGCTGTCCGTTAAAAACAACCTTGTCAATCCGGGAAACTCATCACCTGAAACGTACCTAAATGTATCAATGGATCTAGTTTCTGGCGCTAAAGCAGCTGGAATAGTTCAACCTTCCGACCCAAAAGATCCAAGCTCAAAAACACCTAAACAACAATTAAAGCAAATGTTAACTGACATTGCATTAAATAGTAACGACAATCAAGAAGCATTATTAAGATCAAATCAAATAGTTCAAAAAGCTTTAAGAGAGAAAAACTACGGAGCAGCTCATGTTGAGTTATCGAATGAAAAATCTATGTATGCTTCATTAGAAGATATGGTCAAAGATGGTGCAAAGGGTTCAGCTTTAAGTATTTCTGAATTTAAAGAATACTATGACGGCAATAAACGTCTCAGAGATTCACGTGAAATACAAAGAGCTTCCGGCATAAAATCTGACGACACAGGGTTAGCTGGATCAAAAAGTCAACAGTTAATGTCAATTCTTAGAAATCACAATCCTAAAGCTGCGTTAGAACTCACTTATCCGATCACGCAAGCAACACTTCAAATTAAACACGATTCCAAGCAAGGAGATATTGTTCATAAAGATCTTAGTAAAGATTTAGCAAACTTATTTGAAGGTTACGACAGATATGATACAAAACATGAATACCACATCTCAAAGAATAGATGGAAAGAACAGATGCGCCAAGTCTATCAAAAAGATTTTCAAGTAGATTTAAATGAAGATTTTTTAGAAGACGTCTGTGATGATTTATCAAATGGAAAGACAACAGTTCAAGGAATATCAGCTGTTAAAAATGAACTGGCTTCTCCTATGGATAAGATAGCATACGGCGGAGGATTCCAAGTAACTAAAGAATTAGCTGCACAACACGCTAATTTGACAACTGGTAAATGGTCTAACTTAATTGCACCCAAAAAGGTTAAAGAGCCCATAGAAAATAATTTGTATAAACAGGATACGCAAGATCATCAACTTTTCAATAGCATGAAAGCCGCAATTAATGAAAAATTAGATCAGGTAGAAGTTACTAAAGCTCCCAAGACAGATATTATTTCTAAGAACAATTCTCATTTAGAAATGGAAATTTAACTAAGAAAGGAGCGTGAAATGTATGTCAAAAGAAAATACTGACGAAGCACAAGGACAAGGCAACTTGAACAGTTCAGAATCAGAACAAAATTACGATCAAAAAAATGACAATAATACTGATTCAAGTAATGGTCCAACTGAATCTAATAGCTTTATGCCTAGCTATTTTACAAGTAATTCTGACAATGATGAATTAAATCAAAGCTTAAATGATTTTAATGACAGAAATATTAATACGGGTACGTCTAATCAATATAATAATAGTGTCTCTGATAAAAATTCCCCGGAGCAGTCTAAATCTCAAGGAGATCAGGATGACGGTCTTCCTAAACCAAGTTCAGACAGTCATAACTCTAGGCAAAATAAAAACAGTAACTCATCTAAAATAAACAAAAGTGATAATGATCTCACTCATCCCAAGGAACACCATGTTAATGATGACATTGTACAAAGTAATAAGAGTTTAAATGGTAAACAATCAGATGATAAGAGCGGTAAATTACCCAAAGAACATTCCTCCCAGTCTGATTCACTACAAAAAAAAGCTGCAAAAAAGGTTGGAAAGGGTATTGCTGAAGGTGAAATGGCAGCTAAAGGGCTAGATGAAGCAGAAGGCGCTGTTATGGGCGCCGTAGATAAAGCTCTTAGTCCATTATCTAAATTAATGGCTCTTGGGAAAAAAGTTGTTGATGGAATAAAAGGTGCTGCAGGTAAAGCTGTTGCTTTTGGGGCGCATGTCTTTAAATCAATTGGAAATTTTAGTGCTGGGTTAGTTCACGGAGCCGTGGGAGCTGTTAATAGTGCTCTTAATGCAGGAATATCTGCTATTGGAGGTACTGCAGTAGTTAGCAGCTCTATTCCTACCGTTCTTTTGACTAGTACAGTAGTTGGATCTTTAGTTTTTGTTCCCCCACTGTTTAAGCCAAAAGTCAGCTCAGGGTGTCAAGTGGATTTGCCAAAGCAGACAACCGTCGCCAATGTTTCAAACGGCGACGGCATCGGTGGAGATTGGACCGTTGACGGAACCCAAGCAAACAAGTCGGCTAAAGAGGTTTTTGATTACTGGGTCAATAAGGGGTTCAGTGGTGCTGGCGCTGCTGGAACTGTTGGCAATGTATGGCGCGAATCGGCTCAAACATTTAATCCAAAAATAGTTGAGGGTGGAGGTACTAGTGATACCCCTGCATTAATGATTGGTGCTATTGGTACTCATGGCTATGGTCTTTATCAGGTTTCACCAGGATCAAAATACGGAACTTGGTCCGGATTTACAACACCCACTGTTAAGAATGAAAGTGACTACATATGGGAGGCTTATGATGGAGCAAAAATTAATAATGGTATTAGATCAGCTTCTACTGAAGTTAAACGAAAATTAGGCGATCCGGGAGATCCTTTAACTGGTGCTAAAAATTGGATGATCTACGTGGAAATGGGGAGCTTAGCTGGTTGGACTGATGATAGAGGTGAAATGGCTAAAAAAGCTTATGATATGTTTCATGGCTCTTCCATTTCATTTAACAATAGCCTATTAGGTGGAGCCGATGATGCTGCTGACTCAAATTCTAATATTGCTAAAACCGATGCTGCTAAAGCAGTTTGTTCTACTGACAATAACGGTTCAAGTGATGCTGCTGATGGTACAGGATCAGTGAAAGAAAAGCCCGGAAAGTCAGGTTTATACATCAAATATGGTAATGTACCAGCAGATATGCAGCAATTCATTCATGATCCTAAAGATGCAGGACTTAGTTTTGGCTCTTCTTCTGGCTGGGTTCACCCTGGAGGACAATGCGTTGATTTTTCAATCTCGTATTTTCATAATTTATGGAAAGGTGCTCCTTCTCAAGTGTCCGGAAATGGAAAAGATACAGCTGGTGGTTTTGCGAGTGCCATGGGTGGGAGCTTATCTAGCACACCACATGCCGGAGCGGTTTGTTCAGTTCCACCAAATATTCCTGACCAGTCACCGGGACCTTATGGTCACACATTTATCGTCGAACATGTCCTAGCAAATGGCGATATCATTACAGCTGAACAAAACATACCAGGTTATTCTGGGGACAACAATGGAACTCCCTGTACTTGGAACTATCGTCTGATTGCCAAGAGTACATACTCTGATGATGGATTTCAATTCTTTACACCAGATAAAAGCAAGTACCATTTTAGCTGGACCAAATAAATCAAGGAGGTTATCTGATTTTGAAAAAATCAACTGTGTTAGTTCCAATATTTTTAATGTTGATAGGTGCCATTATTACTGGTTATAGCTTTGAACAAAAAGACAGCTTAGAGTCACAAAAAACCCAATTATCTCGCAAATTAAATTATCAGGGCATTACTCAAAAGAAAATTTCTTATAAAAAGAAAAATATAGTTAAAGAAATTCCTTCAATCTACCAAAATATGAATCAAGCAGCTACTAAGGTGATTAACGCTGAACAAATTTTAGTCAAAACAGATTTTGCTAACAACGGTTTTAAATCGGGTAACAAAAAAAGTCCATCATATCAAGATGCTGAAACTGTGTTAAAAAGATACACTGTTCAAACTGGAGAGTGGAATCCTGCAACCACCAGGTGGTATCAAGGGACTAACTGGAATATCGAGGTTTATCCAACAACTGTTAACGGTAATTCAGTAATGGGAACTATTTTTGTAATTTATAGTGCCCAAAATAAGCCACAAGGATATATAACAGGTCATTTTAATAATAAAACCAAGAAGTTTTTCGATTTAAACACATACATGACTCAAGAGGGGCTAGATTCTTCTGCTCCTAAGCCGGGAAAGTGAGGTTACTTATGAAAATCAGGAAAGGAACAATCGGTTTAGTTGTATCATACTTAATTGGTTTTGGACTTATTGGATACGGCGTTTATCAATTTAACAGCATGCAACAACTAAAAGTGGAAGTGGAAGAACTATCCAGTCAAAAAGATACCCAATACAATAAAATTAAGCATCAAACTAAAACAGTAACAAATACAAAATATGTTGTTTCTAACGATGGTCAGCCTAGCGATACAGTAAAACATTTTAGTTCATTAATTAATGTCAGACTTACCAAATTTTTGACTTACACAGACGGTTATTCTTATGCAAAAAACAGAAAATTAGCTAGAAAATATATTCTAGCCAATAATTTTTTTGATGAAGTAATGCCAGCAGACGTGGATTCAACAGGTCATTCTGTTATCAACACTGAGAATTTAAAAAGCAAGGTTGAAAATGTTTCTGTTTATCGAATGGATAATGATTATTCATACACGGTTTTTATAGACTATGTTAATTACCACAACGATGATGATTTGGATAGCGAAAATAATTTAACACATAGTTATTTGGGCATGAATATTGATGTAAACAATATTGGAAATATTACAAGCTTAGTTTTACTCAAGGGATTAACTCCTGTTTATTCATAATTCATAAGTTAAAGAATCAATAATGTAGGTAGGTAGGTAATTATAAAGATGAAAATTTTGAAACAGAAAAATCAAAGTAAACAAATTTCAGTTCCTTTGACAAATACAGTAAAAAAATCAATTGACAACTTCATAATGAATGGCTTTTCCAACTCTTATCATAAAAATCAATTTAATGGACCACATGTAGATATATCTAGATCGTCTTTGATTAAGTATTTAATTACTGCTTACGGAGACAATGAATCTCCGCAAGGACTATACATCTTTAGAAAGTTGAGGCAATCATCATCACTTGAAAAATCTTCATATATCACTTTTTGTACTTCTAATACCAAATTGCTAAGCTTTCAGTACAATCAAGTTTACAAGTATGAATATTTACTAATCACAGGAATGATTGTGTCAAGGATTCCCATTATTAATTATTTTGATGGAAAACAAATAATCAACCTAGAAGATTTTTATTCACAACTACCCGAATTAAATAGATTTATTTTAAAAAACGTAGCAAACGAATAGTGAGTAGTACTATGAAAAATCTAACTAAAAGTAATTACTATTATGGTCAAATAGTTCACAAAAAGGCTAAAAACATAATACTAATCGTTACATTAGTGGGAATAGTTCTTGGAGGATATGGTGCTTTCACATTGAAGCAATATGCAGATGAAACACCAAAATTTAATCTAAAGCAATTCAATAGTCAGCCTAAAGTTACTAAACTATACGCTAACGATGGTAAAACTTTAATTTGGCAATCTAAATCCGTTCAATTTAAACCAATTGATGAGGGAGAAATTAATAGCAATGTTACAAATGCTCTAATATCCAGTGAAGATCGTAACTTTTTTAAAGAATCAGGGATAAGTTATCCTAGAACTATCAAAGTGGCTATTTATGATTTGCTACATAAAATTGCATCCTTACCTTCAATTCATAGTCGAACATTCATACCTCAGGGAGCGTCTACTATCACTCAACAATTAGTTAAGTTGAGTTATTTTTCAACTAAAAAGTCTGATCAAACTATTAAGCGTAAAGTTCAAGAAATAGTATTAGCTCAACGACTTAACAATCGATTAAATAAAAAACAAATACTGACGCTTTACTTAAACCATATATATTTAGGAAATAATATATATGGTTTAAAGCAAGCAGCTTATTCTTATTTTGGACAAAACGTAGAAAATTTAACATTAACTCAAGCAGCTTTATTAATCGGCATGGTACAAGCACCTAGTCAATATGATCCTTATGTTCATCCAGAAGCAGCTAAAAATCGCCGTGATAAGGTTTTAGCTGCTATGTATAGAAACGGTAAAATATCTCGCATAACTTGTTCAAACGCTAAAAATAGGGCAATTCAAAAAGACTTGCTTCCATTGCAGGACAAGCCGTTATTTAACAAATCATCACAAAATGGCGACGTAAGAATATACGCAAGTAGTTTTGTTCAAGCAACTAATTATCAGCTAAAAAAGAATAAACAGCTAGTTAAAAATAGAGGTTTAACAAAAGTTAAAACGACCATTAATCTAAGTGTTCAAAAAGAACTATTTGAAGCAATCAATAAAGATGATGAGTCTATTCCAAAGAATCTTCAAATTGCCGCTGTTGTGCTAAATTCCAAAACAGGGCAAGTAGTGGCAGAAGTCGGAGGAAGACATCAAAATACTTTTGGTGGATACAATCGTGCTATCAGCGACCAAAGATCGAGTGGATCCACGATTAAACCCCTAATTGACTATGCACCTGCATTTGAGTATTTAAATTGGAATCCTGAACACATGGTTGATGATTCGCCTTATGATTATCCTGGAACACATATTAAAGTTCGAGATTGGGATAACAAGTATATGCACCACATATCTGTTAATACTGCGTTAGCACAGTCCAGAAATATACCTGCTGTTAAAACTTTAATGACTGTTGGTTTAGATAAGGGACAGCAAATGTTGTCGCAAAATGGAATCCATCGTTCAAAAATTGATGGATCTAATGCAATTGGAATCAACATTTCGCCTGTAAGATTAGCCAGTGCTTACACCGCATTGGCAAATAATGGGCTTCACAGCAATTTTAATTACATAAGCAATGTAATTAACAGCAATACAAATTTAAATGTAACCAGCAAGCAAAATCAGGCAATGTCGCCAAAAACTGCATACATGCTAACATCTATTTTGAAAAATGTACCTAATTCTAATGGAATTGGTCATGATGCACATATAGATGGGCTAAACCAGGCAGGTAAAACAGGTACTGTCGGTTACTCTGATAAAGATCATAGATCTAGCAACGATGTATCGGACGAATGGTACGTTGGATATACCAAACAATATACAATCTCAGTTTGGACTGGCTTTGATAATCCCAAGCAAGCAATGGATCAATCTCAAGCTAAAATTTCTCAATTGATTTATCAAAAAATAATGAATTACGCAATGAGTAACGGTAATAGTGACAATAGTGATTGGGAATCCAGTTCAAATATTAGTAGAAATTTAAGACCAAGTAAGGATGGATATATAGTAACCAACAATAAACATACTCATCGTAAAAACAACGTCTTAATACACAAATAAAAATACAATAGTGGAGATAATTCAATTGTCAAAAACTTATCAAAATAGCCATTCATTCAAAGAATTTATAAAATTTATCGTCAATCAAAATGCGAATATATGGATAGTAATCCTGCTTGAAATTATCTGTTTTAGCATTGAACCACAACATCTTACTGCATCAAAACTAATAAAAATTGGTGCCGAAGAAAGTAGTATCAAATCATTTCAGCTTTTAAGACTAATAAGCGCTTTATTTATACATGTAACACCACAACATCTGATGTTTAATATATTCTGTCTTATAATTCTTGCATGCAATCTAAATCATTTCTTTGTCAATATATATCAACATCGATTAAATATCAGTTTTTTGATGATCTTTTTAATAACTGGAATTGGGGGAAACATAGCTTTTAAAATAAACTTGTTTAATAGTCATAAAAACACAGTATTAGCAGGTTGCTCAGGTTCCGTTTGTGGACTAGCCGCCTGTGGTGTCATTTTATATGGCTCATTGATAATATTCAGCCTTAAACATCATCAATTTAAGCTTAAATATTTTATTCAATTATTATTAATGCTCTTTATTTTGTATCTGTTCATAAACTCAGCATATATTTCAGATCAGTCAATTAGTTTAAGCGCACACGTTGGAGGTGCAATTAGCGGTCTAATCATTGGAGCAGTAGTATTAAAAAAGAGTAATTACTTAAAAAACATGACGAAGTTCAATCAAATGTAAAATAGGTAATATTTCATTTCATACAAAA
The DNA here is from genome assembly GCF_058107125.1 of Bombilactobacillus sp. ESL1202. Lineage (NCBI taxonomy): Bacteria > Bacillati > Bacillota > Bacilli > Lactobacillales > Lactobacillaceae > Bombilactobacillus > Bombilactobacillus sp. ESL1202. The sequence goes on from NZ_JBYLTX010000002.1 coordinate 67,525, forward strand.
AAGGCACTGCATTAGATTTGCAGTGCCTTTTTTGATAATTAAATCAAATTGGAAATACAAGCAATTGCATTTAGCAAAATGTGAAACACAATAGAATCACTTAACTTACTATTCTTCATATAGATTATGCCAAATAATAGTCCCATTGAGCTGTATCTTATCCAATCAAAGATTAAAACTAGCACGTTCTTTACACTATTTAGTGATAAATAATTACTAATATGTAAAAATCCAAATAGTAGGCTTATTATGATTAGCCAAACACCCTTATTGATTGTTTGTCGATACTTTAATAGATATCCAAGTAAAACGCCTCTGAACAAAAGTTCCTCAATAATGGGTGCAATTAGGCAGTTCAATATCAGAATGGATATTAATAGCTTATGATCATGATTTAACGCGTATGCATATATAGAATTAATTGCCTTTTGATTTTTAGTAGTTTGTGTTGTAGAAACTAATCTCAATTCTAATTCCAAAAAATTAATGAAGACGTTAAACAATATGTAAATTCCAAAGCAAATTATGTAGGTACATGCTTTATGTTTTAGATCGTCGTTAAACACATTAATCTCACTAAAAAATTGAAAATGAATTATTTTTTTCTTTACCAACCAACGTGTTATTAAATAAATATTAGCAACAACGAGTGCAATTCCGATGATGTAGTACAGCATCGATGCTTTTTTTAAAAGTAGAAATGACTCACCTAAATTATACAGTAGAAATCCTGATATAAATACAGTAACGGGTGATTCAATAATCGTCAGAAATCTATTTTTTATCATGTATTTTTCGACCTTGCATATGTTTGTTTGTTTTTTTAAATTCGGATAAAGCTTTAAAATATCCAGCTTGCTCCAAAACTTTTTGTTTATATTCTTTTTTGCTATTCTTCTTTGACAACCAACCATAGAACCCTGGTTTAATTTTTTTTAAAAGTAAGCTAAACCAGAAAACAAACCATATAGCAGCTAAGAAGTTAAAAATATTCAAATTATTGGAAATCAAAAAGCTGTCAGCTTTGGATATTTTTTGAGCTAAAATTAAATTAGAAACATAATCTTGAATTAGCTGAATTGGAATCCAACCTATTGTTAAATACAAAATTGTAGTCAAAATAAGTGATATGTAGTACGTAATTCTGATGTTAAACTTACGTAATTTTGGATTTTGACAATTTTCAAAATCTAAGCGATTATCATTCTGGATATGAAGCCACGTTTGCTTTAATTTTTTCATTTGAAATACATACTCCTTGTTAATAGTCAAGTCCATTAACTCTTGTTTTGCTAGCAATAACTGAAGTTTTAGTATGCTTAAAATCATTTTGAATAGTCGCATGATCCATAGGTTTTTGTTTCCAAACAAGGATCTTTTTAATCATTTTTGAATCTATTCCCGAATATTCTCTGATTAATAAACCTGAATTTGATTTCACAATGATAGTGGGAGTGTCTGAAACATGATTTGAATGAGCATATTTCAGAACTCTCAAATTATGTTTAGATACATTTAAAAAATGGTAGTTAATTTTATTGTTCTTCTTATGTAATTGATAATTAACGGTTTTGTAAATTACTTTATGTACCTTTATACAATCCCCACAATCATTTTGATACAAAACCACAACATTAAATTCTGGCTTTTTTAAATTATGAATATTGGATTGAACCGATAGTAAATCATAAGTTGAAACAATATGTTCTTTTAGCGTAAGAAAGCCTAAAGCTGTTATCAAACAAATGATTCCTAAAGTTAGTAAAGATAGTTTTTTTATTTGAATATTCATAATTTGATTATAACCAATTAAAATCACAATGTCTATTTTTTTACCGTTTAATTTGCAATTTTATTGTGAAATCTATTGATTTATGATCTACAAAAGCGCTATACTTAATTCGTATTATCGGAAAGTAATACACTCTCAATAATCTAAATTATTTAAAAAAGTACACTAATTTCTAGTGTGCTTTTTTAAGAATAAAAAATAGAAAAGGAGGCAACTTTTTTGAGCATTTTAAGTATAAGGAGACGAATAATCCATGACACTTTTTCATAAAAGAAAGGATAAAAAATTAGATAGTCTTAGACACGATTTTAATTCGAAGAAGCAAATAACAAATGAAGATTCAGTTTTTAAAAAAATTAAAAATGCGTTTGCTTTTTTTAAATCAAAGAATAGACATAATAAAATCCAAAGACAACTTGCGTACTACATAGTTGCATTCTCATTACTAATATCAGGTACTATTGTGTCAAAAAATCATTCTAATAAAGTCGCGATTCAGAGGGAAGAAACAGTTAGTGTTTTCAATAAAGATGGACAAATTACTTTTTCAAAAAGTCAAGTCAGTTTAACCTTGCATAAATTATTGATTACAAAATCTAGACATACTGCTTTTGTTCCCTTTACTCTTGATTCAATGAAAGTCCTATCTACTGATAGCAACAATTATTCAATATTTATTTTTCCGACTACTGTTTCAAAAATGAAATATCATCCTAAAGGTCAGCTATTACTATTTGGAGATACTGGTAGAGGAGTTATTTTAATTCATTCCGACACTAAGATAGCCAATCAACCAGTCAATATTGTTATCGAAAATCAAAAAGATTTAAATTCAGATGAAAGCTCTGAGCAACCTCAAATTTCAGAAGACACAAATAAAGCTATTCAGTCCATTCAAAAGAAATTTGACGCTCTTACTTTCAAAATCAATCCAGCAGCAAGATCAACATTAATTACCAAAAAATTATCTGATAACTCTAATTCGGTAGCTAGTTTATATACTAAATTTTTTGCTAAAAACGATATTAAAAAAATCAAAAGAAAGCAGAAATCAGATCAAAAGCAAATCAAGATCAGCCTTAATAAAGCTCAAGAATTGGAAGATAGACTAAAAAATCAGGGATACAAATTACCAAGAAATCCAGAATTCTTAAAAGATAGTTGGAGACCATTTAATGCTACAGACGAAAACGGAAATCTTTTAAACAATTCTGAACAAAATAAACAATTAGTACGCGATTTTAATAATCCGGAGAGTAAACAATCTTCTGTTGATCCTGATAAGCCGATCTATCCTTCTACTTTAACTAATATGGATGGAACCAAAATTGATGATTCAATTTCGTCGGATAGTGAAAATAATGATGATGTCCATCAACAAGGAATTGATCCATCAACTAATTGGCAAAATCTTCAACAAACTTGGAATGATATTTTTGATTTAAAGAAGGACTTGTATGTAAAACAGGTAAAAAGCATCGTAAAAATAAATAAAGATGTGAACCAACAAAGTAATCAAGCATCTATTGGTCAATCCAAAAAATTCAAATGGTTCGAATATAAATAAATAGGATAAGCGGAAGGAAGTCAAAAATAAAGATGAGTAGAAACACCTTAGACGTCATTCAAAAAGATATTGAGAAGTTAAAAAAGGATATTCAAAGAGGTATTGATTTTGGAGATGTTAAAGTTATCAAACATAAAGAATTAATAACCACCAAACATTCAGAAGTATCCTTTATTAAAAATCAGCTAGATGATTTAAAAAAAGAACTAACCGCGCAAGAAAAGAACTTTGTAAACCAAAAAATGTCTCCAGTAATAGCTCCTTTGTTAGAACAATTCCATGGTAATATTAGTGATATTCAATCAGCAATTAACAACATGATTACATTAACAGACAAAAAATAAGTTGTTATATTATTGATAAAAAACCGCCATATTTTGGCGGCTTTTTTATTTCTATAATTGCATATTTTTGCATACAGTGTTATCAAAATGAAGTTTCCAGAAGTAGTATTGACTCATTTTGATAACAAAAAAATTGCTATATTGAACATAAATGGCATCATAATTTTTGTATGAGATGTTGTCTACCTCAGAATAGAAAGCGGTATCAAAAATATTTTAGCTCCACGCTTCCTTATCCTGTTGTTTTAGTTAGTTCCTTTTTAACCATTTTTAATATATTGAACTATCTACTAGTCATTTTGAATAAGCTTTTTACAAGTTAGTTTTGACAGTGAGCAATGCGAACTGTAAAAAAAACCGTTAAAAATTTAACGGTCTAAACTTTTGATGCAACTACGCTAGCCTTACTTGAAACATAAAGTAAATATGGCATTCCTTGACGCAACGTATTATATTTTGCGCGATAAGGCATTACAGCATTTAAAATGCTATAAACAGCGATGGCATAATCCTGATCATTTATTTCGGAGAATGTTTTTCCAAAATCATATTTCTTAGGTGATTTAGATTTAAAAATTCTAGCCGTACGCTTTCTTAAGCTACAATTTAAACTTAAAGCCATATGGTAGTCCAACAAACTTTTATCATAATCAAATTTCACAGTATTGTCTTCCAAAAATTGGTTAATCTTATCTTCAGGAATAGACTCAATCAATTTGTTAACAGTAACATCATTTTCTAGTTTTGAGCTCATATCTTTTTTGCTAATCTTCTCAATGTTGACTTGACCTGCAACATTGGTAAAGTTAATTAATTGATGTAAAACTTTTTTGAAGTTAACAATTTGAAGTTTTGTGTAAGGTTTGTTGATGTCCACCCATAATTGTGGATAAAGAACATTTCTTGTCAAATCTACAAAATGTCGATTGATAATAACTTCAAAAGTATGTTTAGGGCTACGAACCACAGTTTTATCAAGCAAAAATTCAGTTTCTTCATCGAAAACTTCATTTGAAGCATAGGCTATTAAATGTAACCCACCGTGTCTTGACTTTTCGAGATAAGCAATTGGTAAATTTTTACATAAATATTCACGTGTAGCATGCGATGCTGATGCTTCAATATCAAAGATTAACAAATGAGTTTTATTAGCATTTTGACGAATAGTTCTGCCGGACTCCTTTAGTAGTTCACAAGAATTCAATTTACTCAAAGAAACCAATGTTTTATCATTTCGATAAAATCGTTTCATGGTCTGAATACTTAAATCTTTTTTGTTGATATGATCAATTAAATTTACTGCATCAAGTGGTTTTTTATCATCAGTCGAAATAGTCCAAACAGGTTGCTTTTCGACTGATTTAATAGCTGAATTTTCGTTAAACAAATTAATTTTTTGTTGTGTCGATAATGTACTATTCATTTTAATTACTCCTCATGTTAAAACTAAACTAAATAACCAAACATTATGTAAAACCAACTTTGAAACAGTTGGTTTTTATTCTTCTGATGACGTAACTGCATGACAAACTTCATTCAAGAAACCAAGTTCATGATTCAATTTAAATTGAAAAAACAAAAGTGCTTTCTTGAGTATTTTTTCTTCAGCGGACAAATTCTCAATATGAGCATTTAATTGATTATTCAAATTAAAAACAACCGGCAAACAATCCCTATTAATAGCAAATATTTGCTCATCACAAAGATCGGCAATCGCATTGACAACAGACCAACGAACATTTGACAAATCCGTATTACCTTTCAAATATTTGTGAACTTGAGAGGAAGATACTCCGATTTTTTCTGATAATCCTCTAACAGTCAATGAATTGTGTTTTAAATAATAATTAGCTTTCTCTAAATCCGTCATAGTATCTATCTCCAATCTCCATATTATTTCTTGTTACACTAAGGTTTTGGACTCGGAAGAGTCGTTTTTAAGCAACACATTTTAGACAACTTTTATGCAATTAAATGCAATAAATCTTGTATAAAAGATTTATGTTAGTTATCAATATAATTATATTATATATATTGATAAAAATCCTATTAAAATAACGTTTTACTCACTCATCAAAGGAATTCCATGTAAAATCAAGATATTGAATGTGTTCAAAAATCAAATTCAAGGCAAAAAAAAAGCATAAAAGAAATAAATAAGAATATTTTTATGCAAAAATATATTTCTTTTATGCATTTAACACATTAAAAAAACCGCTACTTAATAGGTATCGGTAGCGGTTGATTACAGTTAATAAGAATAATTAATAAAGTTTTAGCTCATCACAAGAAATAATTTCATCCAATACTTTAATTGATTTACAGTAATTGCATATACCACAAAGCTTTGGCTGTACATCACCACGTTTGATAGATTCAAAACGGTCTTGATTTTCCATAACTTGATTTGCTGCTTCTTCCATTCTCCATTCAGGAATGGAAATAATTGCTTTATCAGGAACTTTTTCTTTGGAAACAGCGATAATATATGGAGTACATACTACACCAAATGTTTGCTTGATCAGCTGCTGGTAAATCCACATCTGTAATGGATAGTTACGCTCTTCAATAAATGATTGATATTTTTGTTTTTCGATGGACCAAGATTTAGCGTGAATACTCTTTGTAGTTTTCAAGTCAATAAAATACTTGTTATCCAAATTTAAGCAGTCAATTTTTCCTTTCCAAAGTACACCATTTATTTTGCCGGTAACTATGGCTTCCTTTTTACCTTGATATAAGCGATTAAAAGCTATATCAGATTCCAGATATTGAATCATTTTATTAGCTTGAACAAATTCAGCATACAAGCCTCTTTTAGTTTTATCTTTTGCATTAGCAGCTGGTTTTTTATGAAGTTTATCAAAATTATTTTCAAGAAATTGTTGATGTGATTCCTTGCTTTCAAAGTATGTGTGCAAGTAATTACCAACTAATAAATTCTTATCATCATCAAACTTTTTATATTCGCCTTTTAACTCAGCTAAAGTAGCTGCTTCACATTCCAAAAAATTGGTAAACACACTAAAAGACTGCCACTTGAAATCAGTGTCGGAATTATAGTAATTTTTGTTAGTTAATGTTAATTGCGCATCATCATTTTTTACTGTCTTTTCTTCTAAGTTAGGTTTGATTTTAGTTGCTTGTAACATCATTATTACCTCCATTTATTTTATTTTTGTTAATTATTTAAAATTTGGCTAACATTAGTAGCTGGTTGCGAGTAGTTTGAATTAGTATCAACATGTAATACTTTTTTACCATTTTGGGAAAAATTAGCATTATCCATATTATTATTTTGATGGTAATTATCTTCTTCATCAGCTTTGGTATAAGCAGTTTGAAGTTCAGTAGTCATAGGACCCCATTTACTGAGCATAGTCCTTAAAACCGTTTTTAATGCCATCGAGTCATAGTTGCTTGCCCAGACACCATTTAACTTATTAGGATACTTAGATTTTGAATATTGTTGACGATGCATTTCAATCTGATTTTTGGACCAATAAACTGTCTTTTCAAATCCATTAATTAACTCAAAATACCCAATATATCCGATAGGCTGATCTTGACTATTACGATCACAAAAATTAGGTTTATAACTTATTTCCTCAGTGAGAGGATTCCATCCTTTAAACTCATCTTGATATACAGATATAGCATTGAGATGTTTATATAATCCAGATCGTTGTGCAAGTTGTATATAGCCTTTGTATCCCATTTGAGGCCTAGCGTAACTTAGACCATCATTCCTGTTTTTATAGGGAATGATGTACATGTAACCTAGATTTTGATCAATAGGTAAGTCTAATGTAGCTGCAACTAGTGCCGCTTTTACTATGCTGCTTTGTTCTACCATTTTCCAGTCCTGATGAGAATTCATCAGAGAAACTATAGAACCAATAAACTGTTGGGCTTTATTGCCTAGTACATCCACAAACATTTTCTTAATTTGTGGAAATTTCATTTGAGTTACAACAGGAAGATCACTACTATACTGCACCATTTCTGACATTTTATTTCTCCTTTAATTAATAGCTTAATTTAATTTTTAAAATGATTTCCAGTTCGATGATTTCTCAAGAAACTAAGGTCAACATCAAAGATTGACTCTAAAAAATTGATTAATCCATCCTGATGGACTATTAAAATTAATTTTTTAAAAATAGCAACCATTGGAACAGCAAATGTAACACCCAGTAAAAAGCTTAAAACATCAATATATATCTCCATAAAATAACAGCTCCTTAGATATACTGAATAACTTGAATTACACTAATGTTTTGGCAGTTGCTTAAGCAACTGCAGAAAAAAGAGCATAAAAAAACCAATTAGATTAAACACTAATTGGCTATCTAGGTCTAAAATCTATCTAGGACTAAAATAATGAAGATACTAATCAATTTATCAAAATACCTATTACTTATCTATTAATGGCTTATTATAAAATGCAAGATTTATACCAAGACTCTTGCAAAAATACTCAAACGATTCATGCCAAAATTTATTATCAGCCTGAGCCCATTCATTAACGGTTAAAACACTAAAATTACCATCAACTAGTTTTAACGTTGATGAATTTTCTAAATTACTAGAACGTAAAACTATACCACGAGATTCAGGATCATGATCCATTAATTTAATCATGTCAGGGTAAGTAATCCTTTCTAAATTAAAGCCATTATTCATGCCCAAGGAAACTATTTCTTGTAATGATTGATTACTATAATCTTTGTGGAACCAGTCTAAATAATCTGCTAAATTAGCTATTTCAATCAAGACATTCAACCGATATGATTTTTCTCCTCTAAGATTGAACTTAAAAATAGCATCTTCAAAAGAAACTAAGACAGTTATTAACGATACATCTATTTTATTATTTATCATGACAAATAGCATCTCCTTAAAATTCTAACTCAATATCAACTGTGGCACACAATGTGTCAAAAGCATCAATAAAAGATTCCTCATAGAAATCATTTCCAGTGTTTTCCATAAATTCTTCAAAAGTGATTTTTTTTTGATAATGATCGAAAAAATTAAGTAGACAAGATTGATTCATATCCTTATCAATTCTAATGTTTAATTCTGCATAGCCATCATTATTATCTCCATAAGAAAAAACATCACTCAATGTAAGCAATGTTGGATCAATTTTTTTTGGATAATTAACATCAGAAAACATATTGATGCCCCGCTTAGAAAATTTTTCAATCATCCTGGCAAAAATACTTCGATTGCCTGTATTTGCTACCATTGCTAATTTATTACTCATTTCAAAACTTTTGAATGACGTACCAATAGCTAAAAGATCTAATATCATATCTACACCATCGCCGCCAAATTGGTAATGCAAACCTACGCCGGCAATCTCTTCATTATTTTTAGTTAGCTTAACTAAAGCTTGTGTTCTCAAACCCATAATCTATAGTCACTCCTCATAAAGTCATAAATTAAATTTACAAGGTAGATTTGGCATATGCATAGCATATGCAGGAAACGATAAAAAATGAATCACATGTCATTAAAAATTGTTA
>NZ_JBYLTX010000003.1:0-42144 GCF_058107125.1 Bombilactobacillus sp. ESL1202
TAGTAATCATGAAGAATTTGAGAATTTCCATGAGCATTTAACTGGTGTGCAAGTTTCCATGTATGACCAATTGGGTTCGTTTTATTCAGATCAACCTGATTTTTCCGATCCTCAAAATCAAAAATATTTAACTATTGACTATTATTTGTCAGAGTTGGAGGAAGTTCGCCAGCAATTAGGTTTAGACGATTTTTACTTGCTGGGCCATTCTTGGGGTGGTGTCTTGGCTCAAGAGTATGCTCTAAAATATCCAAAACATCTTAAAGGTTTAGTATTGATGAGCATGATTGACAATATTCCTGAATATATTACGCATATTAATGCACTGCGTGAGCAAATGTTTTCTCAGTTTTGGGTAGATTACATGAAAGATGTTGAAGCCCAACAGCGTTTTGACGATCCTAAATATAATGAGTTAGTGACACAATTATACAAGGTTTATGTTTGTCGTCATCCTGAAAATGGCGGTCATCATACTGTTAGTACCAATGCCACGGCGGTTTACAACTATTTTCAAGGTAATAATGAATTTGTGATGACCGGCACTTTGAAAAATTGGGATCGGCGCTCGGACTTGTACCAAATCATGACGCCAACGCTGTTAACTTTTGGTGATCACGATACGATGCCACTTTCTGTTGCTCGACGGATGCAGCAAACTTTACCTAATGCCCGTTTGGTCATTACCCCGGATGGTGGTCATTGTCACAGTGTTGATAATCCACGGGCTTTTTTTCAAACATTGGGGCAATTTTTAGATGATGTTGAAGCTAATCCGCAGTTGAATTTGAAAGAAGGGTTAAGTCATGAAAACTAAATGGAGCTTGTTGATTGGTGGGGTGTCTTTAGTATTTTTAGCTGGTTGTGGTTCTAAAACCACCACCTCGTCTTCTAATCAACAAATTAATTTGATGCAAACTGGTGATTTGTTATCACTCGATACCTCCGAGCATGCTGATTTACAAACTTGGAATACTTTAGAAAATTCCATGGAGGGTTTATATCGCGCCAATAAAAAGAATCAACCCTCAGCTGCCATGGCTACCAAAGTTGTTAAACCAACGAACCAGGGATTAACTTATACTTTTCCTTTAAGAAAAAACGCTAAATGGAGTAACGGGCAACCAGTGACTGCGCAAGATTTCGTGACTGCCTGGCGCCGTTCAGCTTCACCGACTGCTAAGTCGGGCTACAATTATATTTTTGCCGGCATTAAAAATGCCCAAGCGATCGCTAAAGGCCAGAAGAAGCCTCAAGAGTTAGGCGTCACTGCTCTTAACGACCATACTTTACAAGTACAATTAGAACATCCCATGCCATATTTTGACAAAATGATGGTGATGCCAGCATTCTTCCCCGAAAATCGGACTGCTTTAAAACAATTCAAATCTAAATATGGTACACAGTCTAAGTATTTATATTACAATGGTCCCTTTAAAGTTACGCAATGGAACGGTAATAGCGACAGTTGGGTGTTAAAACCTAATCCACATTACTATGCTAAAAAGCAAATTCATCTGAAGACGATTAAGTATCTAGTGGTTAAAGATGCTAATACTGCCAATGAATTATTTAGTCAAAAGAAATTAGATGATGCTACGATTACGGGTGTCACTGCTAAAGGCTTGCAAAAATCGAAAAATTTGATTCATCAGCGCCGGGCGGGGAATTACTATTTGCGGGTTAATCTCAGTAATCAGCAACCATTAACTAATGTGAAAATGCGCCAAGCAATCAGTTTAGTTATTAATCGAAAAGCTTTGACTAAAAATGTCTTAGCTGATGGTTCTCAGCCAGCTTACACTTATACTGCCAAGGATTTAACGACCGATCCCACTACCGGTCAAGACTTTGCGACAGAAACGACGCCATCAAGGACTTATGATTTAAAACAGGCTAAGACTTTATGGCAGCAAGGTCGTCAAGAAACACATTTGAAAAAGCATGTAACTTTGCAACTATTAGGTGATGATCAAACAATTACTAAGAATGTTGCCCAATTTTTACAAAACTCTTTGGAAAAAAATTTATCTGGTGTTACTGTTGATTTACGCAATGTTCCAGAAAAAACTAGTTCCAGTGAAATGCATAGCGGTAAGTTTGCATTGGGCCAAACTTTATGGTTAGCAGATTTTGCTGATCCTATTAGTTTTATGGGGATTTTGGAAAGCTCCAATCCACAAAATTATGGAAAATATCATGATGTAACTTATGATCAATTATATCAACAAGCTAGTTTGAATAGTAGTAATACTTCTAAGGAATATTGGCAAACTATGCAGCAATTACAACTGCATTTAAATCAATCAATGCCAGTTATTCCGTTATATCAGATGGTAGAAAGTCATTTAGTTAATCCTAAATTAAAGGGAGTCTTACGACATACTGTTGGTGAAGATGATTATACGCGGGCTTATTTAAAATAATATATAATTAGTTTTAAGCTAAAAAACAGGATAATCCTAAATTTATTTTCTACCATTATTCAAGTAAAACTTTGATTAATTGGGATCTAATTTTATCTTAACCCTTAGGTTTATTATTTTAAGATGTTGAATTACCTGTGTTCTATGATTTTTGGCAATACCAAATCAACACCTTAACCAGCGATTTTTAAGGTGCTAATAAAAATTTAAATTAATCATTATCTTAGTTGATAATTATACTTTTGATTTGTTAAAATAAGGTGATATATCGTTCTGATGAGGCGGTTTATCGCAGCTATGGCAATCTTCTTGGTCATTTTTGATCCCGAAGATTGCTTTTTGCTTTGATAAAAGTCACAGATATGATTCCTGCTTGAAAGATGTGTTCCCGCCGAGACAATATTCAATAATGGTTCGATATAGGCATTGACTTTATTAGGTGATTTAAAACGTCTAATATCTCCTAATTCGGCGATTATTAAATTAGCACTGACTTCGCTGATTCTAGGAACACTACATAAAATCTCAAATTCAGGTAATTCTTGCGCTAATTGACTCATCATCCACTGCTGAATAAGAGACTTGTGCTATATCTCCATTAAATTTTGTGCGCTGATTTGAGCACGTTTCTGTGACATAGATTTCGGTGTAGAAGCTAAAAAAATCTGAGTCAAACTGTCTAAATTTTGTTTCTTAACCAAACTAGCTATGGGAAATAATTGAACTAAATTCCAATACATCTCACCGCACGGATAACTCAATAAATGTTCAATTTCCGGGAAAGTCAATTGTAAGATACGATGCAGCCGATTTTTAGCTCTAATTAAATCAGCAGTTAATTCCTGGTAAAAACGAATCATATCTCTTAATTCTATGTAAACCGGATCTTGTTGATATTGTGCAACTCTATTCAAAACAAATAAATTATAAGCATCAGCGCGATCCGTTTTATACGGTCGTAACTTGTCAATTTGTTTCTTGGCCTGTAAAGGATTTAAGCAGAGATGTACTGATAATGATTATTTGATAGAAAAGCTTGTAAACGCCGTGAATAAACACCAGTGGCTTCAAAAACAATTTCTGGTTGATTCATTGTTTTTAAATCGGCTAACAATTGTTCAAAGCCCAAGTAATCATTGCTAATTTTATATTGTTTAATCACCTGTTTTTCAACAAATACTGCAACATTAGAAGATTGACTACTAACATCAATGCCAAATACTACTCGCATAATTAATACCACCTTATGATATGAAACGGACTTATCAATCTAATTTTCTATACACGACGTTTTACGTCCAACATTTTTCGAACAGATTTAGATAAGATTATGAAATTGCCAGTTTTGGTTGCGGCGTCTGGCGCCAAAGAAAGTTTCGACTTATCAATTTCATACCCACTTTTAATTATCTATCCACCACTAAGCTTAGAATGTTTTTATGTTGCTTGTTTAATAATTAATAAATTATTACTGGTACTAAGTAATTTTTTTATGGCGTTTATTCAACAAGATTTGACTAACCTTGTTAGATTTTGGGGGGCATATTAAATCGTGTATTATATTTTGGCTTTTTGATTAACGGTATCAATTCTAATTGGGATTTTCTGGTAAATCAAGCAAACTAAGTTAGTAGCAATTGGAACTTGCATGTACAATTAAGGCATACGGCTAATAATTTATTTAAATTAACATTACAACGTTTTAATCTTGAATTAAATATAAGAGATTTTTGGTTATACTTAACAAGTAGGTCTGACATGGATATTAATTTCTTATTATAAGTAACTAAAAAGCATATCCTAGTTAGGTTTTTATTTTAATTATTTTTTAACTGTAAATCATAAGATTATCCAGCTAATCATATTGCTGTTAAAAATAATAATGTTTTTTTAGCTCATAGCACTATCTTGCTTTGACTCTTTTTGAATCTTTATATTTTTTATCCATTTCTTTTGATAATTAATATTACTAATTTCCATTTGATTTAGTTATAATATTTATTAAATCAGCTTACTTTTTTGTCAAACTTTTCTTTTTTATAAAAACATTTAGTACTAGTTAACTTTCATTTTTTTAAATTATATAGCCCATCTTTTATATATTTTTTTGATTATAATTGATTTAAAAATCATGCAACATTAATATAATCAATATGCATATCAACATAATTGTGGATTAGGTGTTGGTTAAGTCACTTATTTTTATATATTACCTACATATGCATTTTTTTATTTTAAATAAGTATTATTAGCATCACTTAATTCATGTGATTTTAATGATAACAAGAAAAAACATTATTATTTTTAACAGCAATATGATTAGCTGGATAATCTTATGATTTACAGTTAAAAAATAATTAAAATAAAAACCTAACTAGGATATGCTTTTTAGTTACTTATAATAAGAAATTAATATCCATGTCAGACCTACTTGTTAAGTATAACCAAAAATCTCTTATATTTAATTCAAGATTAAAACGTTGTAATGTTAATTTAAATAAATTATTAGCCGTATGCCTTAATTGTACATGCAAGTTCCAATTGCTACTAACTTAGTTTGCTTGATTTACCAGAAAATCCCAATTAGAATTGATACCGTTAATCAAAAAGCCAAAATATAATACACGATTTAATATGCCCCCCAAAATCTAACAAGGTTAGTCAAATCTTGTTGAATAAACGCCATAAAAAAATTACTTAGTACCAGTAATAATTTATTAATTATTAAACAAGCAACATAAAAACATTCTAAGCTTAGTGGTGGATAGATAATTAAAAGTGGGTATGAAATTGATAAGTCGAAACTTTCTTTGGCGCCAGACGCCGCAACCAAAACTGGCAATTTCATAATCTTATCTAAATCTGTTCGAAAAATGTTGGACGTAAAACGTCGTGTATAGAAAATTAGATTGATAAGTCCGTTTCATATCATAAGGTGGTATTAATTATGCGAGTAGTATTTGGCATTGATGTTAGTAGTCAATCTTCTAATGTTGCAGTATTTGTTGAAAAACAGGTGATTAAACAATATAAAATTAGCAATGATTACTTGGGCTTTGAACAATTGTTAGCCGATTTAAAAACAATGAATCAACCAGAAATTGTTTTTGAAGCCACTGGTGTTTATTCACGGCGTTTACAAGCTTTTCTATCAAATAATCATTATCAGTACATCTCTGCTTAAATCCTTTACAGGCCAAGAAACAAATTGACAAGTTACGACCGTATAAAACGGATCGCGCTGATGCTTATAATTTATTTGTTTTGAATAGAGTTGCACAATATCAACAAGATCCGGTTTACATAGAATTAAGAGATATGATTCGTTTTTACCAGGAATTAACTGCTGATTTAATTAGAGCTAAAAATCGGCTGCATCGTATCTTACAATTGACTTTCCCGGAAATTGAACATTTATTGAGTTATCCGTGCGGTGAGATGTATTGGAATTTAGTTCAATTATTTCCCATAGCTAGTTTGGTTAAGAAACAAAATTTAGACAGTTTGACTCAGATTTTTTTAGCTTCTACACCGAAATCTATGTCACAGAAACGTGCTCAAATCAGCGCACAAAATTTAATGGAGATATAGCACAAGTCTCTTATTCAGCAGTGGATGATGAGTCAATTAGCGCAAGAATTACCTGAATTTGAGATTTTATGTAGTGTTCCTAGAATCAGCGAAGTCAGTGCTAATTTAATAATCGCCGAATTAGGAGATATTAGACGTTTTAAATCACCTAATAAAGTCAATGCCTATATCGAACCATTATTGAATATTGTCTCGGCGGGAACACATCTTTCAAGCAGGAATCATATCTGTGACTTTTATCAAAGCAAAAAGCAATCTTCGGGATCAAAAATGACCAAGAAGATTGCCATAGCTGCGATAAACCGCCTCATCAGAACGATATATCACCTTATTTTAACAAATCAAAAGTATAATTATCAACTAAGATAATGATTAATTTAAATTTTTATTAGCACCTTAAAAATCGCTGGTTAAGGTGTTGATTTGGTATTGCCAAAAATCATAGAACACAGGTAATTCAACATCTTAAAATAATAAACCTAAGGGTTAAGATAAAATTAGATCCCAATTAATCAAAGTTTTACTTGAATAATGGTAGAAAATAAATTTAGGATTATCCTGTTTTTTAGCTTAAAACTAATTATATATTATTTTAAATAAGCCCGCGTATAATCATCTTCACCAACAGTATGTCGTAAGACTCCCTTTAATTTAGGATTAACTAAATGACTTTCTACCATCTGATATAACGGAATAACTGGCATTGATTGATTTAAATGCAGTTGTAATTGCTGCATAGTTTGCCAATATTCCTTAGAAGTATTACTACTATTCAAACTAGCTTGTTGATATAATTGATCATAAGTTACATCATGATATTTTCCATAATTTTGTGGATTGGAGCTTTCCAAAATCCCCATAAAACTAATAGGATCAGCAAAATCTGCTAACCATAAAGTTTGGCCCAATGCAAACTTACCGCTATGCATTTCACTGGAACTAGTTTTTTCTGGAACATTGCGTAAATCAACAGTAACACCAGATAAATTTTTTTCCAAAGAGTTTTGTAAAAATTGGGCAACATTCTTAGTAATTGTTTGATCATCACCTAATAGTTGCAAAGTTACATGCTTTTTCAAATGTGTTTCTTGACGACCTTGCTGCCATAAAGTCTTAGCCTGTTTTAAATCATAAGTCCTTGATGGCGTCGTTTCTGTCGCAAAGTCTTGACCGGTAGTGGGATCGGTCGTTAAATCCTTGGCAGTATAAGTGTAAGCTGGCTGAGAACCATCAGCTAAGACATTTTTAGTCAAAGCTTTTCGATTAATAACTAAACTGATTGCTTGGCGCATTTTCACATTAGTTAATGGTTGCTGATTACTGAGATTAACCCGCAAATAGTAATTCCCCGCCCGGCGCTGATGAATCAAATTTTTCGATTTTTGCAAGCCTTTAGCAGTGACACCCGTAATCGTAGCATCATCTAATTTCTTTTGACTAAATAATTCATTGGCAGTATTAGCATCTTTAACCACTAGATACTTAATCGTCTTCAGATGAATTTGCTTTTTAGCATAGTAATGTGGATTAGGTTTTAACACCCAACTGTCGCTATTACCGTTCCATTGCGTAACTTTAAAGGGACCATTGTAATATAAATACTTAGACTGTGTACCATATTTAGATTTGAATTGTTTTAAAGCAGTCCGATTTTCGGGGAAGAATGCTGGCATCACCATCATTTTGTCAAAATATGGCATGGGATGTTCTAATTGTACTTGTAAAGTATGGTCGTTAAGAGCAGTGACGCCTAACTCTTGAGGCTTCTTCTGGCCTTTAGCGATCGCTTGGGCATTTTTAATGCCGGCAAAAATATAATTGTAGCCCGACTTAGCAGTCGGTGAAGCTGAACGGCGCCAGGCAGTCACGAAATCTTGCGCAGTCACTGGTTGCCCGTTACTCCATTTAGCGTTTTTTCTTAAAGGAAAAGTATAAGTTAATCCCTGGTTCGTTGGTTTAACAACTTTGGTAGCCATGGCAGCTGAGGGTTGATTCTTTTTATTGGCGCGATATAAACCCTCCATGGAATTTTCTAAAGTATTCCAAGTTTGTAAATCAGCATGCTCGGAGGTATCGAGTGATAACAAATCACCAGTTTGCATCAAATTAATTTGTTGATTAGAAGACGAGGTGGTGGTTTTAGAACCACAACCAGCTAAAAATACTAAAGACACCCCACCAATCAACAAGCTCCATTTAGTTTTCATGACTTAACCCTTCTTTCAAATTCAACTGCGGATTAGCTTCAACATCATCTAAAAATTGCCCCAATGTTTGAAAAAAAGCCCGTGGATTATCAACACTGTGACAATGACCACCATCCGGGGTAATGACCAAACGGGCATTAGGTAAAGTTTGCTGCATCCGTCGAGCAACAGAAAGTGGCATCGTATCGTGATCACCAAAAGTTAACAGCGTTGGCGTCATGATTTGGTACAAGTCCGAGCGCCGATCCCAATTTTTCAAAGTGCCGGTCATCACAAATTCATTATTACCTTGAAAATAGTTGTAAACCGCCGTGGCATTGGTACTAACAGTATGATGACCGCCATTTTCAGGATGACGACAAACATAAACCTTGTATAATTGTGTCACTAACTCATTATATTTAGGATCGTCAAAACGCTGTTGGGCTTCAACATCTTTCATGTAATCTACCCAAAACTGAGAAAACATTTGCTCACGCAGTGCATTAATATGCGTAATATATTCAGGAATATTGTCAATCATGCTCATCAATACTAAACCTTTAAGATGTTTTGGATATTTTAGAGCATACTCTTGAGCCAAGACACCACCCCAAGAATGGCCCAGCAAGTAAAAATCGTCTAAACCTAATTGCTGGCGAACTTCCTCCAACTCTGACAAATAATAGTCAATAGTTAAATATTTTTGATTTTGAGGATCGGAAAAATCAGGTTGATCTGAATAAAACGAACCCAATTGGTCATACATGGAAACTTGCACACCAGTTAAATGCTCATGGAAATTCTCAAATTCTTCATGATTACTACCGGGACCACCATGGACACATAATAATTTGACGGAACCTTCACCAACTGTGCGCGTAAATAAATGAAAACCATTCTTTAAAGTTAAAATTTTGCTACCCGACATCATCAATTAACTCCTTTTCTATTTGAAAAATAAAATTATTAAGAGGCTGAGACAAAAGTCGTTTTGATATGAGCCTTAATCTTATTGTCCTAACCTCATCTCAACTAAATAAGGTTAGGCGTAGCTTTTATTGCTAGAAACGTAATATAAATTAATGCTCGTTCAATTATCAAAATACGATCATTAATCTGATTGTCACAGTTCCATAAAAAAAGCACCCCTATAAGAATTGTTCTTAAAAGGGTGCAATTATGCACGGTACCACCTCATGTTTAACTTAACAAACAGCAACTTTAAATCAATTACGATTTGCTTACCTCTGATAACGGTGGCGGCCGATCAGGCTTACTTAATTCAGTTGATAGCTCCAAAGTGATCTTCATTGACAAAACTTTGTCCCTGCTCGCACTAAACCAGGTTCGCTAACCGCAGTTTTGTAACTACTTACTTTGTCATTGCTTTTTTCTAATTTTATTATCATTTAAATTTAATATGAATGTTAAAACTTTAATTGCGATTTGTCAAGGATATTTTAATTGCAAGATTCAAAATCAGACATTATAGTTAAAAATCAGCTTGTGTCACATTTTCATGTATTGGTAGTTACAAAGTAATTCATTTACTAGTCTTCTTAACCATAATTGTTACGATTACGCACATCAATAAAATTAGATATCTATTGTAATTAGTAACATCAACTGTATCAGTATTAACTGAAAGTAATAATTACTAAGTCTAAATAAAAAGTGCAGTTGATAATTTATCCCTTTACTAACTTATATCCAAAATATCACAAAAATATGCTTAAAAAATAGATTTTATAAAGGCAATAAACATTTTAATGATAATTATGTAAAAACTTTAAGAAAATTGATAAAAAAGCATATATTTGCGATATAATTAATTTATATTAAAAAAAGGGGGGATCAGAATCATGAAAATAAAATCGTCATTAATTAATAGTTTAGTTATTGTCATTTTTAGTTGTTTACTTTTAACTGGTCAACGAGTTAATGCACAACTTTATGTTAGATCAATCGGCAATTTTCAGATCAGTTCTGGAAAGGAAGCGGTGCCAATCTATTATAATGCTGAGTGCACCCAACCAACTGGTAAAACCTTAGCAACTAACATCAATGATTGGGCAGTCACTGCTATTAGTCAAAAGAGTCGTCCTAAAGACGATACAACATACGTACCATTTAATTCCTTTGATTTAGGTTTTAATCAATGGGTCAAAAGTACCGATGTTTTTGTCGGCGGTGTCGTCAAAAACAAAAAGCCAAATAACTTGTTAGAAGCGTATTCTAACTATCAACGGGTTCCAATCTATGATTCACCACAATTATGGCATATCACTGGTTATCTAGATCCTAAAATTGCTGATTGGAAAGTAAGTAAATTTGCCAGCAATAGTGCAAGCGGCAATCCGATTACACGTGTTGATTTAGGAGCTAATCAATGGGTTGATACCACCAATAACGTCGTTGCTGTTCGTTGGATGTATGACTTTAACATTGGAACACAATTATTTAATCAATGGGGAACACCAACAAATAAAATACAAGCTTCTGATTTTTATAAAGTCTATGGTATAAAAAATATTAATGGTCAAAATTATGTTAAGTTGGGGTCAAACCGTCAGTGGGCTAATTTAAATGAGGCTTATATAAATTAATTTAGTTAAAATTATATATTTTTGAAAGTTAAAAAGTTAAATAGAAAAAAGGAAATTAGTAGCCATGAAATCAAATTTAAAATCTTTAAGCAGTAGATTGCTTGCCATGATAATTATCGCAATTAGTTTACCAATAATATCAACCAAAGCAGTTGTCGTACCTAGTCATGATATTTATTATTCACATGGACAGAGGAATATGACTTATCAAGATCCACAATTAAGTAAACCCATTGGCACTAGACTCCTATCTCAAATTAGTGCTTGGCAAACTTATGAAAAAAACGTTGACGCTTCTGGTAAAACAACAGCTTATAACTTAGGTGATAATCAATGGGTCAGTGCCCCATTTAATGCAGTCAGCCATGAAGTAAAATCAGGTGCATACATTTATAAAGAAGCTTTTTCTAATGGTCAGCCGATTCCAGTGTACAAAGATCCACAACTTACTCAGTCGGTTGGAAAGTTAAGTGATAAAGTATCTGATTGGACAATTAATCAAGTAGATTTTGCTAATCAATCAGAGTATGTCTACGCCGTAGATTTAGGTAATAATCAGTGGGTCTCAGCTGCAGCAGTGTATTTATTACCAAAAGTTGTTACGGTAAACACTAATAATGATTTGGTCAACCAATTCGGAGTTAAAACTGGCAAGATCGTTAATACTAATATGACTTATGCTACTTTTGGCGTAAAAACAATTAATCAACAAACATATATTCGTCTGGGCTCCAACCGCCAATGGATTTTAGCTAATCAAACGAAGCCCGCTTTAAATTAAATAAGCACTCAGTTAAAAATTTTAAGATTTAAGATTGTATTTTCTATGTAAACGTTATACACTAACTTTATATAAATATCTAGCTATCGCAAAGGGGAGCCACTGTGCTGAGAATGATTAAAATCAGACCCTTCGAACCTGTTTTGTTAAGACAAACGTAGGAATTGTGATCAATTAAAAGTATTCTTTTTGCGAAGTTGTTGCTGAAACGCCAAAGAATACTTTTTTTATTGCCACAAATGTGTATTTACAAGGAAAGTGTGAGCAAAATGCAGCAAACAAAACTAAGCAACTTATTTTTATTATGGTTGGGAACAGCGATTTCCATCGCCGAAATCGTCACTGGAACCTTGATGGCTCCTTTAAGTTGGGGGAAAGGAATCAGTGCCATTATCATTGGACACTTAATTGGTTGCTGCTTATTTTTATTACCGGCAGCTTACCTTTCTGGGCTCAAGCATCAACCCGCCATGGCTGTTACCAAAAGTATTTTTGGTAAGTCGGGAGTGATAATTTTCTCTGGTCTCAATGCTTTACAGCTGCTGGGGTGGACAGCGGTCATGATTGTCAATGCGCAATTAGCCTTAAATAGTTTATCGCAAAAATTATTTAATTATCACAGTGCTGTCGTGATGGCAGTAATTGTAGCCGGGTTAATTATTATCTGGCTACTATTGAATCATCAATGGTTATTTCGGATCAATAATTTAGTAGTTATTCTCTTAGCCATTGGGATGCTTTTAGTAGCTGGGATTTTGCTGACACACACATTTTCCCATGCGCAACAATTAAAACTTACACCAATCAGTTTTGGCAGTGCTATCGAACTTAATGTGACGATGGTTTTATCGTGGTTGCCATTGATTGGCGATTATACTTACCAAGGACAACAACCGCTAAAGGAAAGTTTAGTCAGCGTTGTTGGCTATTTTTTAGGCAGCTGTGCCATGTTTGTCCTAGGATTATTAGCTGTCTTAAAGTCTGGTCAAACTAACTTTAATCAAACTTTAGCGCAAACCAATTTGGGCATCATCGCCTTATTAATCATCATCTTTGCGACCGTTACAACAACCTTTATGGATGCTTACTCCGCAGCAACTAGTTTAGATAATATCTGGCATTTAAAACATGTCAATTATTGGGCTGTTGGTATCACAGTCTTGGGCTTATTAATTGCACTCAATGTTTCTTTAAAGTACTACCAAAACTTTTTGAATTTTATCGGCGCTATTTTTACGCCACTATTTGCCATTTTATTCGTCAGTGTGTTCCTAATCAAAAAAAGACTCCACTTTTTCTGGAATTTCTGGTGGTGGTTAGTGGGCATTGTAGCATATTACTTGCTGCAAAAATTAGACTTCCTTGGCGGCACTACCTTATTATTACTGGTGGTCATCACCATCGCACTGCTGATTACGGCGGCTTTCAGTAAAAAGTATGATTTCAAATGACGAGCAATTTCACTAATTTAATCGCATTGTTTCCAGGATTATTTATGCTTCACAAACTAGAGGAAATAATTTTTTTACCCCACATCAAACCATTACTTCAAAGTAAAATTTTGCTGAAATTAAAATTAAAAATTCCGCATGCC
This sequence comes from Bombilactobacillus sp. ESL1202, assembly GCF_058107125.1. Lineage (NCBI taxonomy): Bacteria > Bacillati > Bacillota > Bacilli > Lactobacillales > Lactobacillaceae > Bombilactobacillus > Bombilactobacillus sp. ESL1202. Next base: position 13,188 of record NZ_JBYLTX010000003.1, read on the forward strand.
ATCTTTAAGATTTCTACTTCCAGGTTTGCTGCTATTATCTTAGAAGAATTAATCATTTTACTTTTATTTACGTGGTTTATTCTCCAAAATCCCCTGAGGCTCGATTTATATGCGGCGTTAATACTAGCGTATGATTACCACATTGTTGGTCATATTTTACAATCTTTAATCGCTCAAGCATACACACCTGGGTTAATTCTAGGAATCGTTAGTGGCATCATCAGCTGTTACTGGCTGTCTTTAATGACTATTCATAATTGGACTTTAGTCATTGGATTATCTTTTCTGTTCTTAGGTCTAATTATTGGTAATTTACTAGTTTGCTACGCCGCTGGCTTATTTCTTACTAGCGACCAATAATGTCAAAAATATTATCATTTAAATCAAAGTTCAATAAACAGCGCTCCCTATTTAATCATTAATTATGTAAAAACAGTCTTACCATAAATGTCGATCAATAATAATTGCCATGATTACAATAAGGACATTTATGAAAAACTTTTTTTGATTAGAAAAAATTTTAATATCAATTTTTAGCAAAATTCAGATTAACTCATTTTTTATCTTTTTGTTAAAATAAAAACATCCAAATTATGTCCCAAAAATTATGCTTAATACAAATGCAAACCAATGCCAATTGATAGCTAGAGAAATTGCATTTACAGAAACTAATATAAAAAGTAGAACGCTTAACATAAAAAAGCACTTTTCATTGCTATATTCTCTCCTTTGCTCTAATCAAAGACCTACTTTTGAGGTCACAAACAAAGTTTAAAATTTTAATAAGTCAGCGATTGACTAACTAATTAAGAATGTTCAACTTTTGTTTTGTAAGAATTATAGCCCTTAATAAACTCTGCAATTTCACCCGCCCGATGATCAAAGAGTTCGTTGAAGACATCAACTGCTAATTCAGGATAAACTTTGAAAGATCCCCGTTGCTGATAATCGCTTTGAGCCTGCTGTTCGCCCATGGCAAAATCTGTCACCAATGCGTGGTCCTGGTGAGCTTTTTGTTGCTGCCAAGCTGTATATGCCACTTGCACATTATCATAATTGCCAGCTTCATAGTTTTCTTTGACATAATCATGAATTTTCTTGAACATTTTTTATTTTCCTTCCGTGAACTACCGCTCTATAGTAACAAATTCTTTGGTGGCAGTTTAATCATGTTCCAAAGCAAATATTAGCACATTTCAGCTAGGCAGTAAGGTCATTATTCTCCAAATTCAATTACTAGTTAATCTGCACATCAGAGTAATTGATTAAACTTAAAATTTGACATTTAACTTCGATAATGTTTTAATACAAATTATTAATTCGATATTTCTAAAAATACAAACAAGGAGTAAAAAATGAATTCTGACGAAATTAGAGTAAAAATCCTCAAAGCTTTAGCCGACGAAGGACGCTTAAAAATTATTCGCATCCTGTCTAACAATCACCGTGAAATGACCTGTGGTGAAATTGCAACGCACTTAAACTTAAGTGATTCCACCGTTTCATATCATTTACGAGCTATGCGGGAGGCCGGTTTAACCAAGACCCGTAAAGATGCACAAACACGTTTGATCAGCATCAACGAAGCTACATTCGCACAGTACTTGCCCGGATTTTTAACAACTTTGACGGACAACTAAAAAATTTTAAAACTAATTTCGATATATTTAGAAATAGCGAATTACAACTTTATTATTAAATGAAACGGAAGTCCTCAATAGATGAAAAAATATGCTAGTTTATTCTTTTTAACAATGTTTTTAATTGGTACGGATACATTTTTAATTTCGCCATTATTACCTACTTTGAGCCACATTTATCATATTCCAACTGCAATTTCCGGTTGGTTGGTGAGTGCTTATGCCATTGGCTATGCAATCTTTGCTTTAATTTCCGGACCCATTTCTGACGGCCATGATCGCAAAAAAGTCATGTTATGGGGCTTATTAAGTTTTGCTCTTGCAACTTTACTCTGCGCATTTGCTAACAGTTTTCCTTTAATGCTGATCTTTCGCTTTTTGGCTGGCGTCAGTGCTTCTTTTGTGACACCACAAATTTGGGCCTCAATTCCCGTAGTGATTCCGCGAAAACAAGTAGTCAAAGTCATGGGTTACGCCACAGCAGGGATCTCTGTCGCACAGGTCATTGGGATTCCCATTGGCAGTTATTTTAGCCGCTAGTTCTTGGCACGCTCCATTCTATGTTATCTCAGGGGCAGCTTTCTTGTTATTACTATTGTTATTTTTAACTTTACCCGAATTAGAAATTAAATCCCGCAAACACCTCTCCTTTATTCAAATCTATCAACAAATTTTAACTAACAACCAAGCTTTAAGCCAATTAATCGTTTACTTAATTTTTCAAACAGGCGCGTTTACGGTCATGACCTTTGTCTCAACTTGGTTTCAGACGGACTTTCAGCTCTCTTTATCAACAATTGGTACAGCACTCTTGGTTGCTGGCCTGGGTAATTTAATTGGCTCTCTCATCAGCGATAAAATCGTTCAACATTTTGGCCTAAAAAAATCGTTCATGAGTATTGCGTTACTTTTAATCATTGTAGATTTACTAACCATTACTGCCGCGAACTTTTGGTTTGCAGAAATTATTTTAATCTTAATTTATTTGTTAAACGGACTAATCTTGCCCTTATTCATGACCATGTTTCAAACGACGGTGCCCCATGCTGGCAGTACTATTTCTTCATTATCCAATTCTGCTATGTATTTAGGCGAAACCTGCGCTGGTATAATCGGGGGTCTCCTATTCAAAACCTTTAAAAATTATCTCGGTATTGGGTTATTTGCCGCCACAATGATCATTATGGCCTTAACTATCCGTTGGCTCTTAAACGTCAGAACAGAAAGTTAAAAAAAGAATTTATTAACTTAAAGAGATTATGTAATCCTTCCTTACTGGGAAGGATTTATTCGTATCCATGTTTTTTAAAGATAAAACTATCAAAATATTATTAATTAGATGTCAATTAATCCTCAAAACAAAAATAAATAATAGTATTCAATTTAAGGAAGCAATATAAAAACTTGAAGATTAATTCATAATCTGGCACCTCCAAAAAATTCAACAGTTGTAAATTTCCGGAGAATATGATTACAGAAAACTAAAAATAAAAATCAAGGTAAAAGTAGGCCACATCATCAGAAGAACTTTTTTAATTAAGAAAGTCCTGTTCTGAATTCAGATACTTGTATTTATACTAAATTGAATCTATTATTAATAGTAATACAAATGTAAACATTAATAAACAAGGAGGAATAATGCCTTGAGTAATTCAACTCTAAAAAATAAGATTATTTCTACTCGCGTTAATAGCAAAATTAGTGAACGTGCTAAATCGAATTTAGCAAAACAAGGTTTAACTGTCTCAGAATATGTTCGACTATCTCTAATCAAGGCAGCTAATAATGAAGTACGCTTGGTCAGTTTTTTAGATTCATCAGAAGCTCTAGAGGCCAAGCATGAAGCTGAAAACAATGAAGTAACTGAGGTTGGTTCAATCGCAGATTTCAACGATTGGATTGACAAAATAGATGAAAATTAAGATCACAAAATCATTCGAACGAGAATTAAAAAAACTAGCTAAAAAACATTTTCCTGTTAAGATACTAAAACCATGTATAAAAGCTATCATCGAACAAGATTCTAATATTCTTCACAAAATTAAGGATCATGCTTTAAAAGGTCAATGGCAAGGATACAGAGAATTTCATCCTTCGAGGTATGGTAATTATGGTAAAACATATGATGGCTGGATTGTTATTTACAAACTAGATTACACAGAACTAATTTTGTTACTAGTAACCACTGGCACGCATCAAATTTTAGACAAATAATTAAAAGTTTTGCAATAGGTTGGATGATTAATTATCACGCAGGGACGGCAATATTGTTTTTATATTCAAGAATAAATTGTTTTATATAAAAAAGTGCCAATGAAATTATTCATCAACACTCAATATTATAGAAACAAAATAATATGTGTTCTTGCTAATTTTCAAAAATTTCTTGGTTTATGATCTCCCTAGATTGCCCAATTATCTTATCTTTATAGTTGACAACACCTTTAATAGTTAATTTTTGAATTGCTTTGATATACTTCTTCATGTATAAATATCCTTGAAAAAGTAATTTTTCAAAAATTCATCCTAATTTTGAGATTTAGATAAAATGAAACACCAAAGAAAAAAGTAATACTGAGTTATTCTGAATTTTAATAGTAAAGATCCACCAGCTGAGCTGGTGGCTTTTTATTTAGCCCTAAAAGGGTTCCCACCCGACGCAAAAAAACACTTTAAGGGGCCCAACAAAACACTACCAACCGCTACTGCTCATAATTTTTATTTGTTCTTACTTTTTAAATGGATCAATGTATTCTTTCTTACTAATACTATCTTTGATCCGATCTTCCATTCTTGATCACGTATATATTTTTCAATCGTCTTCTGGTTTAATCCTACCGTACTAGCATAAAATCCTCGCGCCCAAAAGCTACGATTGCCATAATTATATTTTAAATTGGCATGCCGCTCATGTATTATAACTGCACTTCTACCCTTTAGATAGCTCATAAAACTAGAAACACTAATTTTTGGCGGTATTTTCACCAACATGTGAATATGATCTGGCATGGCATGAGCTTCAATAATTTCCACTTCTTTCAATTCACACAACCTTCTTAAGATTCGGCCAATGTCTTGCCGTAATTCTCCATAAATTACTTTTCGACGATATTTAAGCGTAAAAATAATGTGATACTTACAATTCCATCTTGTATGTGCTAGGCTATTAGTATCTTGTTTCAAGATTAGAAAAACTCCCTTTCGATAACAGTATTGGTTGGTAGCCAAAAACTATTATATCGAAAGGGAGTTTTTAACGCTAAAGCTATTTCTGCCCCCCACAAGTAAAACTTGTGGTTTATTTTCACCTTATATAATAAAAAAAGCGTGCTTCTATAAAACACGCTTTTCAGCCATTACTACTTGCTGTGGACTACCCGTACAAAAGCAAAATACTCATAGGTCACTAGTGCCAATAACAGTAATAAGCCAATGTAAATAGATGCATACACTGAAATAACAGTAACGATAGTTAGCCCAATCGCAGATATTGTCAGAATCAAAGAAAATTTTTGCGCTTTAGTCAGCTTAGCAGTGTCACCTTGAAAAGAAATTGCAGTGGCAATAGCACCTACAACGATCATTATTCCGAAAAAAATGTGTAATCCTATCATTAATATTTCTCCTTTTTAATTTATTATACCCGAAGATTCAGGCTTTAGGCTATTGATTAGTTATGATTTATTTTTAGATCCGCTATGGCATCAGTTAAAGTTTGTGAAAAATTGATATTCAGATCTTTACCCAATTTATCTGACAAAATACAGAATTGTAAATATTTTATTATTTCAAATGTGACAAAAAGTACACACATTATTATTCGTGAACTACATCGGCACTAAAATACCGAGCTTCTGGGAACAGACTTAACTTGTTAAGCTTTGTCTTGCAACTTAGTAGAGGTTTATCCTATTCGAATTCTAACAATTCATCACGTCCTTAAAAAAACGTGTTTCCTTGCTCGTTTTCAAAAATTGAAACAGTTTTTGCTCAATTGAACAAAATGCTTGATATTAAACATAACCGTGCCCGTTGTTTAGCAGGATTCAGAAGTCGATCGGAACAATGTTTATTTATAGATACTTTGAAAAAAATTAACTAACACCACGCGTACTAGGAAAGTATAAAATTCCGTTATTTAACTTCTCTGCATTACAATTAAATTTAATAAGTGCAACAGCATCTTTTCTTTCACCAAGAATATTCATCAAATATCATCCATTTTCACAACAACTAAATAACTTCTAATTTACCTCTTTAAAAGTAACCCTAAAAACACCTTTTTTAAACATAAGAATTTTTTACCATCTTCTTTACATGTACATCGTAAGCAGATTTAATCATAGTTAAATTAAATTATTAGAAAGTAAAATATGATACAATCTTTTGCTAACAAATAAACCGAAAAAATATACAATCAAAAATTCTCAAAAAGATTGCCACAGACAATCCAAGAAACAGCATTGCGAAAGTTGATTATGTTAGACAATGCAAACAACATTAACGATCTAAGAATGCCCCATTTAGAACAATTATCTGGTAATAGAAACGGACAATATAGTACTAGAATTAATGAACAGTACAGGCTTGGTTTTTCAATTAATTAGGAACCAAAATGATTTTATTGACGTCAAAATTATTGATTATCATAATTAATGAAGAAGCCATAGATGGATAATATAACTACACCCTAAAAACTACTTAACTAAAAAAGTTGAAATTTTAACTCCTGCAAACTATTGCTTTTTGAACGCTAATTTGCCATCATGATAAATGTGAAGAAGATAGAGTTTGGCTATTATGATTATGACGAATTTGAATCGTTTCTAGACAGTTTAAATTATAAAGATGCTGCTTACTACTATTCAAAAAATTGAACAATACGGATTAAGTATTGCTATTCGTTAAGAATGGATTACAAAATTAGAAGACAATTTATATGAAATACGTTCTAAAAGAGCTGCTAATATTCAAATGGCAATCTATTTCCAAGTAAAAGATGACCATTATGTAATTACTAATGTTTTTACTAAAAAATCTCAAAAAACTCCCGAACGTGAAAAAAAGATTGCCCAAAATAGAAGAAGGAAATTTTTAGGAGAGGAATAAATAATGACAAAAATTGATGAATATGATGAATATATTGAAAAAAGAAGTACTACCGATCCAAAATTTGCAAAAGCAGTAGAGCAAGAAGATATTAATTTAGAAGTTGCTGTTAAAGTTCGTAGTTTACGTGACAGTTTTGGCATGAGTCAACGAGAATTTGCTAAATTAATAAATAAACCTCAATCCACGATTGCTAGAATTGAAAGTGGCAATATGAACGCTTCAACAAAATTATTAGCAGAAATTGCTCAGGCTACAAATCAGCAATTATCAATTCAGTTTAATCCAATGTAATTAAATTTCATTATGTACAAAGCCTTCCGATAGAGTAAGGGAGGCTTTATTTTTTTAAATTAAAGAAGTCAGATTGTTAATCAAATGCACCAAACATACTTGCTTTGACATTCCTAGTTCTCCAGTAAACCAAGGCTAAAATCAATCCCATAACCACTTTAGAAATAAAATAAATTGGATCATTGGAAACGTGCATTAAACCAAAAATGACCGCCGACAATAATATATTTATCCTTGGATCCAAGTTGAACATGTTTTGTACATAGCCTCGAAAAAGTAATTCTTCCAAAATTCGTCCTAATTTTGAGATTTAGATAAAATAAAACACTAAAGAAAGAAGTAATGCTGAGTTATTCTGAATTTTAATAACTACTCAAACAATTGCTAATTAGATGAAGAATTGTTTGATTTTCGTAAATAAACATAAAACAAGCTATAACCTACTCCACAAACTATCGTCAACACTCCGTAAATTAATATTAACCATTTGATACCTGACTGTTGAAACAACAGAGTTCCTACCGGTGAGCCTAAGGCATCACCTACCAAAAAGCCTGATTGGGCTATTCCCAAATACAGAAAGCTTTCGGATTTAGGAAACATATCGTATTCCATCAACTCTTTAAAGATAAAAAAGCCTGCAATACCAATTGACATAATTGTATAAGCAATTAATGAAATATAGATGCCCTTGCCAAATTCTAGCAATGCTACCAACATGCTACAACCAACAATGACTTCATTGATAAGAAAGGCCCATCCTGCAGATATCCGCAAGTGTCTGCGTTGATAATAAAGTGATGTTAAAACCGTTAAGACACTAAAAATTGTCGTCCAAACAGTTACGGCACTAATTTTTAGACCTGTCTTCCGTAAAATGGCCGGCAAAATGGGATCAATTAAAGCATTAGTTAATCCCAACAAGAAAACCAGTAAAAATAATAGTATGCCGGCCAAGCGATTAGTTGGTAAAGCCACAAACAAATTATGCGGCTTTTTTTGAACCCTACCGTCAGGAATGCTGCTAGTCAATGACAGACTCCACATCAAGACAGCTGCTATAGCAATTAAAAGCAAGTACATATAATTTGCAGCATGCACTATAGAAATCAACCAGCCAGCAACAATAGTGGCCATTAAAGTAGCAATTTGCATGATTGTATACCGCGATGAGACCAATGCTTCTTTAGCTGCTTCATCTTGGTCTGACTCAAAATAAATCCAAGAACGAATCACTAGTAACGTGATACTGGCTCCGAAACCGGCAATAATACCCGAAATCAACGCTATAAAAGCGTTATTAGGAATCACTCTTAACAACATCCCCACAGCATAGATCGGCAAAAAAACTTTGACAATCTTTTTTAACCCCAAGTTGACCAAATTGTTACTGATTAAAAAGGACAATGAGCCTGCCACTGCCATCGCCGAATAAGAGATAGAATAATTCAACAGGCCATGATTTTGTTGAAAGAACAAAACTTGAGCGTATTTGGAGACGCCCATTGCTAAATAGAAGACTAAAACAAAGACAAACATGTTCTTATATTTGTATTCATTATGGAAAAGACGTTGAAATAATTTCACTTGACGCTGACTCCTAAATCTTTAATTAACAGTATTAATGCATCACTTCAATGCGAACATCAACCAAAGAATATTTTTCTAGACGTTGAAGTTACTTTAGCTTGTATCAAACGTACTGAATTAATTTCATATACAAATCACAGGAAAGTCCTCAAAACAACATCTAAAATATTAAATTATCATTCAACCGCTTAGTAAAAAGTGCTATTAGACACCCATAAATAATCAATGAAACCATTTGTAAAGTAAATCTGGTAAATATATAGTTCCGTTGCGAGGTGCAACCTGCATATTTTACGCAGAAAAAAGCGCGTCCACATTGATCCACCCCAAAAGAGTAAAAATATGCCTGTCAAACGACCAATGAAAGCACATTTTAAAATCTATTTGCTTAGCAATTCTTTACGTTCAACGATAAGTTGCTCTAATTCTTGAATATCTGTAAGAGTTGCCCATTTTCTAATAAAACTTCTAGCAGTTGATCGGTTTCGCAAATATTTAGTACGATCACGATTTTTTTCTTGCCAGCGCTTATTAGCTTCGGTTTGACTATTCTTTGTGTTTTCCATTAAATTTACTCCCTTTGCATTATTAAAAATATATTCTTATGTTATTTATTTTAAAATTAACCAGCATACAAACAGTATTAAGATAATAGTAGTAACCCAGCCAGGAATATTAATTGAAAAGTTAATTTTGCGGGTATCACCAACCACTTTATTACTAAAATCAAAGACTTTTTCATTACAAATTGCTCCTTTGTTGATTGTAAACTTAAGAATTCCTAGATTGGCTTCGAAGTATATCTAGATTTTTAAGATGCTGCTTTATTGTTGTCAACTAATATCTATATATTAATCTAATTCAACACACATAAATTTATACTAGCACCAAAATGTAATACAAATATAAGCGTTAACAAACAAGAAGGGGCAATGGCTTGAGTAATTCAACTCTGAAAGATAAAACTATTTCCACTCGTGTTAATAGCAAGATTAGTGAACGTGCTAAAGTAAATTTAGCCAAACAAGGTTTAACCATATCAGAATATATTCGACTATCTCTAATAAAGGCAGCTAATGATGAAGTTCGTTGGACTATCTAATACCTGACAGATTTCAATAACGGAATGTTGTTTTTTATTAACCTGCAGCACATCTTGTCAATCATTAATACTTACTTTTGGCGAATATGGTTAAGAATCTTTTAAGATAATCAATATAATTAAAACAGTGTTAGAGCAAAGTTTATTTAATAGAAATTAATCAACTATTAAATAGAAATAATCCAAGTGTAGAAATTCATGAACGATGGATAAATAAAAAAACGATCACTGATCGCTTTTTCTATCCATTACTTTATTTTACCTTGAAAAAGCTCTTTATGCGTTCCTATTCGAATTAACCTAATTACCGGATTAGTATTATGTGGCAGATAAATGATTACAACGTCTACTTTGCCCTCTGACAAGTGAAAGTCTAAAGTATCATTATATAAACCACCCCGATTATCCAATTTATGTGGACTATAAGAATCAGGAACACGGCCATGAAGCTGTAATTCACTTAACGCAATTCTAAACTCTGAAATCAATTCTGGATGGTGTTTTTTAAATTTTTGATAATCTTTTTGAAACTGCGGTTCGATTTTGATCTTGTAATTAACGTTATTCATTATTGGCTATCACTATTCAAAAAATCCATGATCTGATTGGTATCTTCAAATTCAGGAGAGTCATCTGGTATTAAGCCCATTTCCTTAGCTTGTGCTTCAATCAAAGCTTTATGAGTGGTATCATTGGGTATTTCGTCAGGAACTATAATTTCAAATGGAATTTTATTTTGAATAACGAACTGTTTAATTGCCATGTTAATATAACCATTCAATGTTAATCCGGCAGTTTTTAGACGCGGTTCGACAGCTTTTTTTAACTGGTCATCTATCCGAATAGTAGTTGGAGTTGTTGTCATTATAAATCCTCCTTTGTATATTTGTATTCATTATAACATACTTAAGAATACAAAAGTGTAAAAAACAATTATCTGGTAATAGAAGCGGAAGGTATAGACTTTGTTTTTCGATTAGGTACCAAAATGATTTGAAACGATCGCGCTTGGTAATGATTAACGTATCGCCAGGGGCTAATATTTTTAACAGTTCATTAACCTTTGGGCGTTGAGTAGTTGTGTCGGTAAATTTTTTCAGTACCTGCTTCTTTTAATTGCTGGATTTGATTTTCTAATTTTTGGTCAGTTGTACTCACTCGTGCATAGCCGTATTTCATGTAAAAATCCTTTCATGTTATAAATTATTTTCTGTTATATCTTGGATAATTTGCTTAAAAAAAGTTTTTATGTCGCCATTTGTCAAATGGCGGTCATTATATTCTAAATAATCATTAGCCCGCCACCATTTTTTCAAACTTGCTATTGAAAAGGGAAAATCTTTTGTTTGATTATGCTTAACTGTCAGAGAAAAAGGTACGTCCAAGTAATAGACAAAAGCATTACGACCAAAAAGTTGGATTAAATTTTCTAACATTTCACCATAAACATCTTTGCGTAAAATACCCTCTAAAATAATTACATGATAATGTTTAGACCCGTATTCGACTAATTCTTTTATTAAACTAATTGCTGGTGTATCTATACGGTCGTTAGCATGCAATATATCACGGCGGATAACATCTTGATGAAGCAAGAAACAATTATCATAACCTAAATATTTTTGTAGATTATCAGCTAAAACTGTTTTGCCACTCCCGGAATTTCCTCGGATTAAAATAAAAATAGTTTCCATACTTTTAACTCCATTCCAAAAAATATAGCATGTGTTTATGTCGGTAAGTTATGACGTATTTTAACTAGTTTAATTAAATTAAAAGACAAGTAAAAAAGCGGCACAACCATTAAGTTATGTCACTTTTTGTTTAAATCCTCTTTCCTTCATTTATCTTCAATCTTCTTCCACCAATCCTTAAATTCATTATCTGGAATAACCTTCCATGCCACATCCGATTTTCTTATTCCCTCTAGATCACAATTTTCACGAAGCATCGAAGAGTAACCTTTTGAGGAAATTTTTAAAAATATTTTTTCGGGCGATAAATTACTGTTTTCAAATTTGGTAATTAATATTCTAAATTCCCTTTGGTCAGAATATTTACTTGACTTTGTAAAGATAGCTTTCTTAAGAACTTCATTAACACTATCATTTCTATTATCATTGGCTTTTATATAATTAGTAAGATTTTTACATGTATCATAATAAGGACAATCACTATAAGTAACTTTATTAGCATAAAAAGTAGTAATTGATTGCTCTTTTTTATCAATCTCGTTAAAGTGAAGGTTCCTATCTTCTGTGTCAAAATCAATAGTACATTTATCATTATTGGAATCTTTTTCTTTAAATTCTTTAAAACTTTTGCTATTTAAAAGATCTAACCAACTTTTAAATTCTTTGTAATTAAATAGTACGAAATTACGTTCTTCACCACATGGATTATAGGAAGTTCTTAATCTTTCGACTGTCTCTCTTTTAATACATTCATTTTCATCAAAATCATCTTCATACAGTATGGTAAAACTACTAAGATAAGTTTGAACACTATCGAAATCACTGAATTTTTTGACTATATCCACATAGCTTAATTTTGTGCCATCTTTAAAAGTAATAAAACCCTCATTAGAATCATAAATTTTATTGTTTTCTTGATCACAAACGTCATCATTTTTGTCACTGTGAAGAAACGTTTGAATCTTAGACAAACAAATCTCTCCTTTATTAAGTTCATCCGCATGATCATTAAATTTAATAAGTGCAATAGGGTCATCATTTTCTTTATACATATTTATTTTATTCTCCCATAAAAAAAGTATTAAAATCACAAATCATATACAAGGTTAATTATAATACATTATTTAAACGATTTCTTTTAAGTACACCCTAAAAGCACCCAAAAATTAAATATATTTTTTAGACATTTTTTCCAAACATCAAAAAGAAAATATTTCTAATACGGAAAAAAATGTACTGAAAAAGATAGTCCAAAAACTAAAGAAGGGATAACCAATATGACTAAAACAACATTGGATCAAAGCTTAATAGAACTTAATCAACTATTAGATGGAAGTGATCCTGGTGTAGAAATTCATGAACGTATATTATCCAAGCCACCTGTTTTTAGCGGAAATGAAATTAAGAAATTGCGAAAAGAAATAAATACTACTCAACAGGGATTTGCATTAATTATGGGTGAATCTATTAGAACTGTAGAAGCTTGGGAAACGGGACGAAGCAAACCTAACGGTTCTGCATGGTAAAACATATAATAACTGGATTGTTATTTACAAACTAAACCACACAGAACTAATTTTGTTACTAGTAACACTGGACTCGTATCAAATTTTAGATACGCTAATTGAGATTAGTCCGAGTTTACAAGCTGGATTCATTCAAACAAATTGAAAAAAACCGCTTAGCACTTATGACTTGAAGTCAAAATACTAAGTGGTTTTATTTTATTGCTATAACATTCAACACTTTAATTACAAAAATACAATATAAAATAATCATTATTGGTTTACTGAAACGAATTTGCGATTTTGGTATCTGCTGCTTCCAACTCACTTGAGACCTGAGAATACTCCATTGTATCGTGTTCAGCAATTGAGTCGTAGCGTTTAACAACTTGTTCCAATTCCTTTTCTAATTTGATTGCTTGAACAAACGGTTTTAAATTAGTTCCAGATATATTGGTAGCTGTTAATGATTGGACTTGTAATTGTTGAACTGCACTTTTCGCTTGGCGCACATTTTGGTTATAGTTAGCTTGAACAATTTTAATAGTAGTCATTATTTTTTCTCCGCACTTTGGGCTAATGCCAATTCTGATTCTAGTTGGGCCATTTCTGATTCTAATTGGCTGATTCTTTGTTGGATGGAACTTAAATTATCATCATTTTTACTTTCATTATTTTTCGTAACTGATCGGTTATTTGTTTGTAATCGTTCCAATTTATTTTTTCTCTGACCGCGCCATGGTGCTGCAGTAGATTGACCTGTTTGAATATCACTAACAACTCTTTGTAAGTCATCCACCTCCGCTTTAGCTTCTTGTTGTGCCTGGCGCAATTTTTTTAATAATGCTTGCTTATGCTGAATTGCTTGTAAAATAGCGGCAACATCCATTTAAAATTATCTCCCATCTAAAAGCTTATTATTAATAACTACCACTAGCTCGAAACTTGTTTATTAAATCTTCAGATACTGAATCGGGAATGGGGTAAACATGATCATACTTGTGAAGGTAACCATATTTATCAATTTTCTTAGAAAATATATGTTTATCTTCTCTTTTTGGATCGTCTTGCATATCTACTCCAGGTATTTGTACTTGCCAATAATTATGATATTTAGCGATTTCATAATTTCCTGAATTTTTTAAATATTTTACATATTTTTTAGGATAATTCTTCTCCGCAAAACCATATTCTTTATTGTTATCGTAATCGTAATGAACTTTATCAGATGGAATTTTTCGTTGTAAATCTAACGGTAACTGATTATACAAATTGGTATTCAATCCTATCGATTTTGGTGTTATTGGCCAACTATTCACTCTTCTTAAAGGATGAATTTCGCTTGCGTTTTTTATCGTTATCCAATAATCTTGGATAAATAGCTTGATCTTCTTCTCACTTATTTTGTAATTACCTGCATAAGTTTCAATACTGATTCCATCTCCTCCCCCCTCTTGCACTGTCTGTACTTTAAAGGCATCGTTATATACTAAAACAAAGGTTTGATTGGGTTTTAACTTTAAAAAGTATTCGCCATCGCCTTCTCTTGGAAAATATTCAAATTCTGACGAATTAAAGGAAAAGGATTGTCCTATCAAATCTTTAGTCGTTTTAGCTTTAATCTTGGGTGTTAAAACAGCACCCTCATCTTTGCGGACCTGTAGTTTTTTATTACTCATTTTTTGATATTTTGGTGTCATTTCTGATCTACTGGGGGGATTACTACTCAGTCCCATGGTAAAAATACTTAATCCTACCATCATCGCCAACAGAAAGCTTTTATAACTTTTTTTCATTTTTTATTTACCTTGATTTTTACGATGATAATCCGAATAGCTGTCTACTGGCTGATATTTATTTTTGCCCTTTTTGTCAGGAGTTTTATAAAGAACTTTCTTATCTTTAGTTTTATCTTTTACTAACATATCATTCCTATTGGGCATATCCATATTTCCATAAGAGTAATCATAATTAAAATGTGAACTATCTACATTGGGTAAATTCATATCATTTTGATTGGCGTAATTATACGATGGTCCATTCACAAAACCGGCTAAATCATCCGTTTGCCATTCCGCTAAACTTTGCCCACTTTTACCAATGGTCGTTACCGGATCAACATGTAACAATTTCCCGCTTTGATTATTAATAATAAATTCGACATGAAAGTTAGATAGTAATTTGTAATTATTTGAAGAACCAATGCTCGGATAAAAATCTTTAGTTTTCGATTTATTATGTGCTCTCGCACTTTCACTGCCGACTTTAAACTGCCCAGTTTGACTTAAATCATCTAAATATTCGCCTGGAGTGACATGTAATTTCTTAGCCATTTGTTCGACATATTTAGCGTTAGAATCAGAAATATAATAGCGCAATTGGTGAATCTCCGTAGCTAACATTCCACTGGCTGTAGCTAGACCACCCTTTTTGCCTTTAGTGAATGGAAAAGCAGTTTGCACGACTTTGGGCAACAAAATTTGTAACAATTCATTTTCAAAAGGATTCAACATTGGAAAACCATTTGTTAACTTCAGATAACCATTTTCCACGGTCGCTCCTAAGTATTTCAGCATAATCGTTAAGGCTGAACTAGCTGCTTTTTTACTAACTCCCGTTTGTGCATACGGTCGAAATAAAGCATTAAAAGCAGCAGATCCAACTTGACGCGCCTGCTTAAATAAATGATTTAATTGTTTTGATAATTTAACTCCCTTTAAGTTCTTGATACTATCATTCAAGAAATGTTCATAACTAGTTAATGCCACATTATTCCAACCATCACGACCTAACTCTGCTAGAAAAGCGGCAATTTGAAAGTGATCTTTGCCTTGACCTTTAATCCCCGCAGTCACTGCTAGCTCACTTTTAACATCAACTAAATTCTGATCCAACTCTTTTAACGCTAACGGTAGAGTGCGATTATTGTAATTTAACAATTTGCGCTTCGTTTGTTGTACCAGCTGAATTGTTTCGCCCAATGCTTCATCGGCTTGATCATCGATTAATTGACAATTAGCGCCCGCTTCAATCGCTAAGCGGTAAGCTTTGTTCAATCGGGCAACTGTTCTACGATTTCTTTCTTTAGCCCTGGTCAGTATTTTTTCAATATCATCTAAGTTATCGGTATCAATTTTGGCTTGACTACTACTATCAACATCTGCCTTAAAATCATTAATTAAGCGTTGCATGCCCTGCGCTAATTGATCTAACTCATTCATTAATTCTTGCGGTTCACGGACATGAGTCGCTTCTACATACTCGGACATTTGTTGTTGCGTTTTCCCACTGAAGCCTTCTGAATTCGGCACTGCTTTCATTTTGGCACTAGTATCTTGTAACGCACTTTTTAAAGCTTTAACTTGTTTTTGTAAGTCATAATTATTTTCTTCTAACTTACGCATGTCAATTTTAATCATTAGTTTCCCCATATTCTGAATTGTTTTAAAATTAATATATTGATTCTATAATAAATAGTTTTTTATTTTAATGGTAATATATTAATTTAATAATAAAATAACATATTTATCAAACTCAAGTAAAGCAGTATTGTTATGCCGATTAAAAAGCAGATTATAATCCGTGTAATTATTATAAAATCTACAATTAGATCAATTTTGTCAATCTATTTGTATCTAAATTATCTAAGAGAAATAAAATTAATTAGTTTTAATTAACTTATTAATTTCTGTGGCTAAAGATTGATCATTTAAAAATTCTGCAATGGTTTTAATTTGTAATAATTGCTGTTTACCTTGAAGGGGGTCTTCTTTCAAGAATAAAATTTTAGCTAACTCATATTTTTGTAACAAATGAAATCCATTCAGGGTAATACCTATTACTAGTTCTGAACTCAATTGTAAAATTTGTTTTGCCTGATCAAAGTCACATTGTTCAATCATCCGATCGGCACAAT
Organism: Bombilactobacillus sp. ESL1202; assembly: GCF_058107125.1. Taxonomy (NCBI): domain Bacteria; kingdom Bacillati; phylum Bacillota; class Bacilli; order Lactobacillales; family Lactobacillaceae; genus Bombilactobacillus; species Bombilactobacillus sp. ESL1202. Next base: position 30,038 of record NZ_JBYLTX010000003.1, read on the forward strand.
TTAGTAATAATGTAGCAAAAATTTCATCACCATGTGGATAATGCTGGTAACGTTGTTGCACTTTGAGGGCTTCAGTCAATAAATTGATCATCAAACGATACGGCAAAATATAACAATTATTCGCAAAAAATTTCACATCCGCTAAAGTCCAAGTCGCCAAATTAGCAAAATAATTGGTAACTAACCGTAACTCTGATTTCGGCAAAGACTGCTTTTGTTGATAGCAATTTAATAAACGATAACTCGCTAATTGAATGCTTTGCATTTTACCGGGATTATTCTCTAAGTTTTGTATCGTGCGCGCAAAATCTTGGACATCACCATTGTTAAACGCTCGCGTTGCTAGAAACTGATAATAAGCAGCTCTTTGTGGCCGATAACCCTGATCAATCCATTGAAATTCTTCCAAACTAATCATTAAGTTATCCAAAATTTGGTTAAATTTATCCGCAGCTAGCATCCGTAGCCCTTTTTCAAATTGAATTGCGTTCGGCTTGGAACAAATTCCTAAATAAACGCTTTTGAGCGATAAGTCTTTTGCCAAACGAATTTTTTTTATCGTTGGACCATACATTTCAACACCACCTAGTTAAGAAAAGTTAACTTTTTCAAGTTAAGTCCATTTAAGCATTGAATAATAACTTTATCAAAACTAAAGGATTGATTGAAACATGCTTAAGTTTATTCGACAAAACATTAACTTCGTACAAATTGCTGGCATCAATTTGCTTTCCAAATTAGGAGATCGTTTGTTTTACACGGCGATGCTAACAATTGCTGCCACCCTACCACAAAATCAAATCGCGGTTACTATTGTCTCTGTCAGTGAGACATTACCAATTGTTTTTAGCTTCTTTCTAGGCAGTTTAGCTGATCAACAGGCCAATAAATTACGTTTACTGAGTCATAGTTCCCTCTTGCGCGCCTTTTTTTATAGCTTAATCGCTATTATAGTCAGTCGACACGCTACCTTAATACTATTAATCATGATGGCTAGTTTGAACTTCTGCTCTGATCTATTGGGCAACTACTCAGCTTCATTAGTCATACCGTTCACGAAAAGTTTAGTGCGTTCACCAGACTTAGAACAGGCTCAAGGATTAATTAGTTTAACCAATCAATTAGTTAATGTGTTAGCAACACTTTTAGGTTCAATTTTACTAATTTTGTGGCCTCCTAAGTTAATAGCGCTCGTTAATGTGGGAATCTTTTCAGTAGTTGGTTTCGGATATCGGGCTTTGCAACCAACTTTAAAGGCAACCAAACGCCAAATTCCTAATAATAGGCAAACTTCAACCTGGATAACTACTTTGCAAAATTTCAAATTATTAAAGACCCAACCGCATTTATGGAACACTTTAAGTCAATTAGTTTTGCTGAATGGCTTCTTTGGTGGCTTAACCCCCATTTTTGTCTTATTTCTCAAGCACAATCACAATCTTTTATTGGTGCCACATTCGATCAAAATTGCTTTATTATCCGGGCTAACAACTTGCATGATGATTCTAGGTAACAGTCAAAGTAATAAAATACTGACCAACACTGCCATTAAAAAATTAGCCATCAGCGCCGATTGCTGGCTGAGTTTAACTACAGTCGGTTTATTGCTGAACAACATCTATCTAATTTTCTGGAGTGTCGCTAGTGTTGCCTTTTTATTGGGCTTAATCTCACCACATTTTTCTGCCCAAGTAATTCGCGTCTTTCCAGCTGCTCGTTTAGGTGGAATTGTCACGATTGCTAATTCGCTTTTAGTTTTAGCTCCACCAATGACGAGTTTACTTTTCCCTACATTGAGTAACTGGAGTCTAACCTTTAGCTACTTAAGCTTTGGCATTTATGGTTTAATCGCTATTATTCTAGGTAGTCGAAAATAACAGTAAGCCAAGAGCCAATTTAGTACTAACATTCTTTAATCAAACCGATATCAACAATTCTTTATGTATAGATGCAACTAATAACCAAAAGAGCTCAGTAAAGTGAACATCTACCTAAAGAAAATTATCGCTTACGTCAACAAATCTTAAAGACTATAATCAAAACCAAATTTATCAAAAATAAATGTTTTAATCGACCAACGGACCAATAATTGTAAATCGAATAAATGGCTAAAGTGTAATAAGTAAATCTCCACTAATACTAGTAAACGCCCCCGCAAATACAACAATCATTGTGACTTCCGAGACCGTGTTAAATTCAACTTAATTCAGTATCAACTTGCCACTGCTGAACCAGATCAAAAATTAAAAAAAGAAAAAAAGGAAAGACAATATCCTTCCTTTTCAATCTAAACCCTATTGATCTAACAACTATCTAAAACTTTTCGATACCAACATAGAACCTATTAATTCTAAATTTCATTGATCTAACAGCTCTCTAAAAATTGACAAATCAATATTTTAAAAAATTTTGCTCACTATAGTTAGCTAAACTACTAACTTATTTTAACAATATTCAATTAAAAATAAAATACTTTTATATACGCGTGATGCTAGTTAATCTTTTCCAAAATATCTTAAAACAAACATTGTTCCAACCTACTTTTAAACTAGGATAAACAACGGAAGCAAACCAACATTCAATTCCATTAGGAACAAACTGTTGATTTTTGGAAAGCAATAATGAATCAAGGTTCGTGTAATTTGATATAATATCAGAGCTTTAAGCTTATTGTCACGACCTCAGACTAGTTAAGTCTTCTTATTACAACTGGCATCAATCATATTAAATAAATATATACGAATTACCAAATACTATTTATACTCGATACAACCCCAATATCAAAATTTTGATCAGATAGCTTGGTTATCTGCTGAAACCTGTTAGCTACAGTCGTTTGTGCTAATTTAGTTCTTAAAAGTAATCTAGATTCACTCTTTGTCGGCACCCAATATCCTAAATCATTGAGATCAGGATATTTATTTACATTTATTCGAATGTTATTTTTTAAAATAATTAATACCGTAACTTCTCTTAGAGAACTAGACATAATCTTTAAAAACTTTTCCATAGCTATTACACTTTCTTACTCAACTAATAGATTTCAGAAAACGAAATTTTGATTTTAACCACATCAATAATTTACCATATGAAATTTCTTCCTTGTGACTTCCTTATGGTTGGTTTAAGCAAAGCTCATGAGATTTAATATTAACTTTAAACTTAATACCAAACTGGACAACTAAATAATTGCTCTTTTAATTATAAATTTAAAATTATTTAAATGACCCGTTGGAATTAAAATTAATATTAATTTTTAGGCTTTTGGCTTCTGGTTGCCCAATAAGAGGGAATATTTAAAGCTGCTAAACGTCCAGCGTTATTGGTATCACTATATACATCTCGCAACGTAAATCCTGCTTTTAACTGACCACCAATTTGTTCTTCAATCGAATGTGAAAACTGGATACCAGCCGCTTCTTTTTTGATTTGTTGCATTTGGTGTTTATCTTTTAAAGGATTAAATGGTAAATGTTGTACTATTTGTTTCTCCTCAGCATCAACCAGATAATTCATTCCATTATCCAACCCTGATAATAATTCACCACCTGGCTTTAAAACCCGATAAGCTTCCCTCCAGATTGGATACACATCTTGAATATAAACATTGGCCACGGGATGAATAATTAAGTCAAAATAATTATTCATAAAAGGTAGTGTTTGACTAATATCACTTTGAATTGTATCAATCTTGTAATGTTCTCGCGTAGCCACTAATTGTTCAGAGGCTAACTGCTTAGCTGAAAAGTCCACTATTGTAACCTGAGCACCTAAGACGGTTAAGATCGGACCTTGTTGACCACCGCCAGCAGCTAAGCCTAAAACCTTCTTATCTTTTAAATCTCCTAACCAATCTTGCGGAACGGGTGTCGTGGGTGTTAAAAATAAAGAATATTTACCAGCTAAAGCCATCTGATAATCAGCATGACTCAGTGGTTGCCCCCATTGCCAACCATTAGCAATCCAATTATTAATAGTTACTTGATTTTGTGCAACATACTTATCCATAAAATTTCTCCATTCTTTGGCTACTAGCAGTCACTCATGACATTTAATAATTTTGGTAAACCACCAATGCCTGTAAGCGCGATAGCTGAACCACGCAATTGAACTTGATGCAAAAATTATAGTCACAAATTTTCCGAAAGTTTGGCGTCTGGTTACTTACTTTCTGATTTTTGATCCACAAAAACTGAGTACTTTTTTAAATCACAATGTAAGCGCCACTTTTCTCGTGCTTTGAATTTAAGATCAAAAGTAACAATTTGATTTTGATCTAACTTACTTAAATGACAAATTACTTTCAATTTTAATCCAGCTTTTGGAAAAAGATAGAGATGCCCAAGATCAACCCATGATGGCTTTTTTAATCCAGTCGACTGCCAATTTTTAATTGGATAATATTGGTGCTTGATGTCAGCCGCTTTAGTTTGATACTTACTAGTAATTATAAAAGCTTCAACTATTCGCATTGATACTTGACGAATTAATACCGGTCGCGACTTACCACCATTAGTTTCTACAAAACTAACATATAATGTGATTAAATCATTAGTCCTCATCTGGATCATTAAGCCAAGCGGCCACCTCTTTGGCATCTTTTAATTCCGTCAACGGCGTCTTTTCTGTCGCCTTGAGGAAACGCAAACTGGCTTTTTCTTCCACATTTAAGGCAGGTTTAAAAGGCAAAGTACCATCAGCCACAATTCGCTTATAAAACATATTGATTGCCGTAGTTGGATTTAATCCCAGCTCATTAAACCGCTTCAGTATTCTCAGCACCAAATCTTTATCAATTTGAACCTGAATTCATTTCTTTTCTTTAACTACCATGATTGGCTCAACCTTCCTTTTTGCAATCAAATAATACTACCTCTTGAGTATAAATTCAATCAATCTAAACTCTTAAGAAGAGGTTATTAACGAATACCTATTGATATGCTTTGATTATACTCAGCGCTATGAATACTTGTTTAAAGCAATTGATTAAATTCAAGCATTAACTTAATCATACCAAGCTAGCTAACATTTAATAATTATTTCACAATATATGATTGATAATTTATTCACAATAATGATAAAATAACTGATATAATTTAGCAGTTAGCAATTAACTTACACCAAAATACCCTCGCTGGCTGCTACTTTTAAATTCTGTAGGAGGCAAACAATTATGGTCAATCGTTTAAAAGGTAAAGTTGCGCTGATGACTGGTGGTGCTGGAGGAATGGTTGCTGCCGGGATTGCACCTTGCTTCGTTGAAGAAGGAGCAACCGTCGTTCTAACTGATGTTCAAGAAAGTGAATTAGAAAAAGAATTTGTGGCTCACAATGAACTCGCTTCTTATCAGACTTTGGATGTGACATCTGAAAGCCAGTGGCAAGAAGTAATCACCACCGTAGTCAAGCAATTTGGTCACTTAGACATCTTAGTCAATGCTGCTGGGATTGCCCCAGTAGCTCAATCAATTGAAGACGTTGATTTAAAGCTCTGGCAAAAAGTGATGGATATTAATTTAACTGGTCAATTTTTAGGTATTAAGCATTCCTTTACTGCCATGAAAAAAAATGGTGGTTCGATCATTGACATTGCTTCAATTAACGGCCTAGTTGGTATTGCCTTCTATGATATTTATACTGCTTCCAAAGGTGGTATTAGAATGTTAACCAAAGCAGCTGCGTTAGATGCTGCCGCTCAAAATTATCCGATTAGGGTCAATGCTGTCTTTCCGGGACAAATCAGAACACCAATTTTAGATGATCATCCAGAAGCTGTAAAAGAATTTGTCAAGAAAATTCCTTTGGGTCATATTGGTGAACCCAGAGATATTGGTCAACTTTGTGTCTATCTGGGCTCTGACGAATCCCAATACGCTACTGGTAATGAATTTACTATTGACGGCGGTTATACTGCCCAATAAAACTAAACTAAGTTTTATTACATTGCTCCTAAAATATTACTTCTAATGAAACTGGATCAAAAGTCGTTTAACAGTTGCATACTCGCAGAATAAAATCTCAATTCTGTCGGCAACAAATATGGACTTTTGGAGAACAATAATGAATTAATGTTCACTTAATTGACGATAGGATACGAACATTATTCTGATGGTTCCAGTTTCTTTTTTTATTATCTTCATTCAGCCTTCTAGATGACCTAGTTTTGCGGAAATTATCATAATTTACTGTCCTAAGCTAACTGGTTACCTTTTTAATTATGCATTTAAAATCCGTTCAATGTTCATCGCTACTCCATTGTCAAGATTGGTTTTAGTGACAAAATCAGCTTGTGCTTGCACGGCTTTCACAGCATTTGTCATGGTAATACTCTGACCAGCAACTTGAAACACCGCCAGATCATTTTCGCTATCACCAATGGCGTAACACTGAGTTAAATCGATGTCTAAGTCCTGCATTAACTGCGTTAATGCCTGCCCCTTACTACAATTTTCTGCCATCAACTCTCCATTCCGCGGCGAGGAAAAAACTACATTAAAAGTTGGATTCATCCTGCGAATTTACTGCAGCACCGTTGATTGTTCACTAAAAGCTTCAAATTTAAAAATTCGCTGATGTTTCGTTTTCATAATATTCACATCATCAAATTGATTGCATATTAATAACTTCACGGAAGAATAATTGCATTTTGTATCTACATAGAATATACTTTGAGCGTAATAATAATTCGGGAGGAAAAATATGACACTTATTAATGAAAAAACACACTTATCCAAGTGGGGAAACTCTCAAGCTATTAGAATTCCTAGCAACATTATTAAACAATTGAAATTAGATGATAACCAATATATGACCATGACAATTGAAAATGAGTCAATCGTTTTAACTCCAATAAAAAAGAAGCCAACCAATATTCACGAATTATTCAAGGACTGGCAAGATGATGGGAAGCGGGATAACGAGTTGGATTGGGAAAAGTCAGAAGGCAATGAACTTCAATGGTAAGCCAAGGCGATATATTTTATGTTAACTTTAATCCAAGCCGTGGTCATGAACAGCTGAATAAGCGGCCAGCCATTGCTCTAAGTAATGATCTAGTTTGTCAAACAAGTAATATGACGATTGTGGCCCCAATTAGCAGTACAGAACGTGATTTTCCAATGTATCATCGACTAACTAGTAGCCAAACAATATATGAAAAAGTATTATTAGATCAAACAATCGCCCTAGATTTGCGGGCAAGACACGTCACTGATGAAGCAATTGTTGATCATGTATCACGTGCAGAATTAGAAGAAATAATCTATTTATACAAATTATTGTTCAGTATTGATAATGAATAACAGTCCAAAGTGTAGCCTAGTCAAGCTTTTTATTTCAACTATTTTTTAAATAGCACAATGCGTATATATAAATCGCAAATGAAAGCTATGTAATAGGAATTAATATGGTATACCCTTAAAGCCTGTTTTGTTAATACAACAGTGAAATTGTGATAGATCAATGAAAGTATTTTTATGATTTTTTTGCTTAATCTTAAAAAAATACTTTTTTAGTGCCACAATCACGTTTTTACATTAGTAAAGTATGAGAAAAAGAGTTAAGCAATCTCTTTTGATTAGAGTTGGAAACAACGGTTTACAGCAGCATTGTATCATCGTTACTCATCAATCATTACAGAACCATCCGCTTTAAAATTTCTAAATTTTAAATTGGTTATGCTGACCATAATATATTCATATTTCATACAATGAAACTTTAATGTTACACATTTATACTAAAAACAACACTCTAATATCGACTAACGAGTAATATAGTAGGTTTGTCAACATTTTTTAAGTAATTGATAATTTAGTCCTGCAATTTATCTTTACGATATTGACAAGGAGACATTTTATATCTTTCTTCAAACTTATGATAAAAGAAACTAGAATTACTATAACCAATCTCATTGATAATTTGATTAACTGACCAATCAGTTTTTATTAAATAATTAGCCGCAGCTTTTAATTTCTCTTCTTGCACTAATTGCTTAAAAGTCTTACCGGTCATTTTTTTGACTAACGAACTAAAGTAATTGGGATGAAAAGAGAATTTTTGAGCTGCCTCTTTTAGATTAGTATTACGAAAATTGGCTTGAATATATTCCTGAATACTAAATAATATACTTTGGTTTTGATAGTAATAGTAATCCGTTCCTCTTGTTAAATTAATAAAAAAAACTAATAACAAAGATTCCATTACTGTTTTTGCACCAAGCAACCAAGAGTCTTGTTCTTGTAAAATTTGTAAAATAATATTATGAATAGAAGCAGCATTTTTAATGATCAAAAAACCGGATTGATTATTTTCATTAGAAATACACTTCATGATAAAATCCGTTAATTCTCCATGTTGTGGCAATTTATTCAAAAAATCACTAGTAAAATAAGGCTTTTTAATTAACAAATTAATAATAATATCTTCTTGGTTCGTTTGTAATAAAGTATGAACTGTTTGCGTATTAAGAAAACACAAATCATTTTGAGTTAGATGATATAATTTTCCTTCAATATATTCAGTAACATCACCATGCATTACATAATTAATTTCAATATAGTCATGTATATGAAGTGGCACTACTGAATAGCGAGTATGTTGTCCCAATATCAAAGTAATTTCATTAGACAATGAATTTGATAGTTTGATAGTTTTAGACATGAACTTTTCTTCCATTGAATTAAAAGTAAATAGATAAACGGGATTTCCTTGCTGATACTTAACGATTTGCAAATGTCGATAATATTTATCATTAACCAAATTATCTATCTTATACTGCTGTTCAGTAGCAGATAAGCGGAGCAATGTTTTTTCAATTTTATTCATTATTATTAAGTTTCGTCCTCCTTATAATTAAGTTTCATCATTTTTAATGATAACACTTACAAATATAATAACAGTAAATATAAGGAGGTATCTATGATGAATGAAGAACACTTAGCCGAAGCAATTATTAAGCATATCGGCGGTCAAAAAAATGTCATTTCTTTAATCCATTGTGTAACTAGACTTCGTTTTAATCTTAAAGATAACAACTTAGCTGACGATCAAAAAATTGAAAATCTAACTGGTGTTATCTCTGTAGTCAAAAGCGGCGGACAATATCAAGTGGTGATCGGTAACAAAGTTAAAAATATTTACGATGCGATCATTCAAAAATATCCATCTTTAGCTGACAATTCCGCAATATCACCTGCTCATGAGAATGATGTTAAAAAACAGAAAACCGCTGGTAATCTTTTTAATCGATTTATTAATATGATTGTTGCTGTCGTAGGTCCAATAATTCCCATAATTGCGGTCTCTGGAATTTTAAAAGGACTGTTAGCTTTATTAACTTCAATCAAATTGGTTGATGAAAAATCCTCTACGTATATTATGTTGTATGCAATTGCTAATGCTACTTTCTATTTTTTACCAGCGTTAGTGGGGTTTTCTGCTGCCAAAAGATTTAAAGCTAATTTGTTCGTAGGATCAACACTTGGATTAATACTTTGTTATCCAACGCTAGTCACAGCATTCTCAGCCAATAAGACCTTCACTCTGTTTCATATTCCAGTCGTACTAGCTAACTATACTTCTTCTCTTTTTCCTGTAATCTTTGCAGTTTGGATACAATCAGTTATTGAACACTATTTGACTCCACGCATAAATGAATCCTTGCGTAGTATTGTAGTTCCTTTTTGTTCCTTGTTGGGAGCAATTATTCCAACATTTTTGATTGCCGGACCAATTATTTCTGAATTGAGCTCTCTTTTATCAAAAGGAATTATTGGAATTTATAACCTTGCACCAGTTGTAGCAGGTGTTATCTTGGGAGCATTCTGGCAATTGATCGTGGTTTTAGGATTACACTACGCATTCATTCCAATTTTGATGAATAACATAACAACTCTGCACTCTGATCCAATCAACGCCATTTTAACTATTACTGTTTTTGCTCAAATGGCAGGTACCTTAGGTGTGTGGGCTAAAACCAAAAAATCAGACTTAAAAGCAATTGCAGGTAGCGCAGCGGTAACATCATTTTTAGGGGTTACAGAACCTGCGATTTACGGCGTTTCATTAAAATACAAAAAAGTCTTTGGAATGACCTTTATCGGAGGTGCTTTTGGTGGGGCAATTATGGCTTTAATGAAAGCTAAGTGTTATGCTTTCGGTGCCAATGCCATCTTTGCTGCTCCAATGTTTATTAGTCCTAAAGGAATAGATAATAGTTTTTGGGCATACATTGTTTCAAGTATTGTAACAGTCGTAGTTACATTTATTTGCACCTATTTATGGGGTTACAAAGACGACCCAACAGAGACAACATCTACAAATAATAAATTAACAACCATTTACTCTCCTATAAAGGGGAAATTTGTTTCTCTAAAAGATGTAAACGACCGGGTATTCTCTTCTGGTTCAATGGGACAAGGCTTTGGAATAATACCCGAATCAAGTGAAGTTAGAGCACCGATTTCAGGAACAGTTGTTATGATTCCTGATACGAAGCACGCAATTGGTCTAAAGGCAGATAACGGAATTGAAATTTTGATTCACATGGGTATAGATACTGTCAACTTGAATGGAAGACCATTTACAATTAAAGTTCATCTAAATAGCCATGTTAAAAAAGGAGAGCTTCTAGCAACAGCTGATTGGCAACTAATTAAGGACGCCAAATTAGACTCAACAACAGTCATCATTTTAACCGATTCTTCAACTTTTAATAATATAAAATTTATCAACAATCAAAAACAATTGACTACCGATGATCAAGTTTTATCGGTAGAATAGAGGATAGACATGGACAATCAATTAAATCAAGTTTTATCATCTCATCAAGATAATCATATTTTTCCATTTTTGTGGTTACACCATGAACCAGCAAATATACTAGTTGATAACATCAACAAAATTTTTGCTTCTGGGATTACTGCTTTTTGTGTCGAATCAAGACCTCATCCCGATTTTACTGGTCCTTTATGGTGGCAAGATATGGACTTAATTTTAAAAACTGCTAAAGATAAAAACATGAAGGTTTGGATCTTAGATGACTCACATTTTCCAACAGGGTATGCTAATGGAGCCATCAAAAAGAAATATCAGCAATATCGTAAATTATATTTATACATTAAACAATTGGACTTTTGTGGTCCTTTAACTGATTCTACTATTTTATTGAAGTATCTTAATCCCAACGCAAGAGCATCATTAAGTTCGGCCAAAATTGTTGCAACCGATCATATTATTAAAGTTCTCGCTGCCAAAAAAAATGGTAGTAATTCCATTGATCTAAATACTATGGTTGATTTAACCAATAATGTTGCTGATAAACGATTACACTGGAATATTCCTCAAGGAGAATGGCGAATTTTCATATTGGTGGAAACATATTCTGGTGGTGCGCCTGAAACTCAAGATTACTTAAATCCTTTGGTTGCTGATGCTACAAAGGTTTTGATTAACGAAGTTTATCAACCCCATTATCGCCACTATCAAAAACTATTTGGCAACACAATTGCTGGTTTCTTTAGTGATGAACCTCAATTAGGAAATAACCATAGTAAATATGCTCAAATTGGTCAATTAGAAATGGTTTTACCTTGGCGACCTAATATGCTAACAGAATTTTTTGCTGAGGATTATCTTCAACTGCCATTGTTAACTAATGTCACAGCTAACGGTTCAGAAAAAAGAATTCGCTATAAATACATGAATCTCATCAGCAAACTCTATTCTGAAAATTTTACTCAAGTATTAGCCGATTGGTGTCATGAACATAACGTCCAACATGTGATCGAAGACAATGGAGCACATGCGCGATTGGGAACCGGAGATGGCCACTACTACCGAGCATTAGCAGGACAGGATATGGCTGGAGTTGATGTAGTATTGAATCAAATCCTCCCTGGCATGGATAATTATCAATTTAAATCGATGACAAATTCTGGCTGGAATGGTGAATTTTTTCATTACGGTTTAGCTAAACTCGGTAGTTCCTTAGGCCACTTGGATTCTAAGAAGCAAGGACAGACACTAGCTGAAGTTTTTGGTGCCTACGGTTGGGCTGAAGGAATGCCTTTAATGAAATTTTTAGCCGATCATATGTTAGTCAGAGGAATT